>NZ_SZZH01000006.1:300000-487049 GCF_005298075.1 Nakamurella flava | reverse complement strand
ATCCCCCTTCGCCGGCACCGTCGCCCGCCTCGTCGCCCAACCCGGCGACACCATCGCCGTCGGCGCCCCCATCGCCTACCTGCTGTCGGAGTCGGACGACCTGATGGCCGGCCTCTTCGACGACCCGCCCCCCAGCAGCAACGGCACCGGCGGCCCGAACGGGTCGGCCGCCGAACCGGCCGTCCCCGGCTCGGACGTCCCGGCGGATCTGCCGGCCGAGCCGGTCGGGGCGGCCGCGTCGAATGGTCGTGGTCTGCTCGACGCCACCCCGGTCTCACGGCGCGGGCCCATCCCGACCGTGCCCCTGGCCCGGCGACGCGCGGCCGAGCTGCGGGTCAAGCTGGAGACCGTCACCGCCACCCGGGCGGACGGGGTCATCACCGTCGAGGACGTCGAGAACGCCGCGCGGGCAACGGCTGCCGCACCAGCCCCCGTCACCGCCCCGGCCCCGGTCGTTCCGGTCCCCGCGCCGGCGCCCCCGGCTCCGGTCCGGGCGGCCGCTCCCCCCGCTCCCCCCGCGCCCGCCGCTCACCCCGTGCCTGCCGCTCCCACCGGCACCGACAGCAACGGCGCGGTCGACCCCGGCTTCGCCGATGCGCTGGCCGCGCGGCGCCGATCCATCCGGTCGGCCGTGGCCCGGACCATGACCTCGAGCGCCGCGGTCCCCCAGTTCACCGTGTTCGCCGAACTGGACCTCGACAACGCCGCCCGCGCCCGCGGACGCATCGGCTGGACCACGCTGCTGCTGCGAGCCCTGTCGCGTGCGCTGCGCGACAACCCGCACGTCAACGCCGGCTGGGACGAGCAGGCCGGCGCCCCCGCCGCCCCGCACACCAACGTCGGCGTCGCCCTGGCCGTGGATTCCGCGGTCGGGCTGCTGGCCCCGGTCGTCCGCGACCCCGACCTGCTCCCCATCGACGAACAGGACCAGCTGGTCCGGGCCACCATCAACCGGGCCCGCACGGGAGCGCTCACCGGAGCGGACATCAAGGGCGGCACCACCACCCTGTCCAACCTGGGCGGATTCGGGGTGCCGTACTTCACCAGCCTGCTCACCCCACCCCAAGCCACCGCCCTGTCCATCGGCGCCATCACCGAACGACCCGTCGTCCACCGCGGCGGTCTGACCGTGCGGCTCGGCGCCACCGTCGGCCTGACCCTCGACCACCGACCCGTCGACGGGGCCGACGGCGCCAAGGTTCTCGCCGAGATCGGTGAGCTGTTCCGCAACCCCGACCGACTGCTCGACTGACAAACCCACCCGAGCGGTGCACCGACGGCCGATGACGGCTGCCGGTGCACCGCTCGTTGTTCGCTGCGCCCTCTGGCGGTTCCCCGCACCGTCATGACGGTGCTGGGTACGGCCGGCGCATCGGCTGCGTCCGCGGTCTTGTGGTGGCCCAGGTCACCGTGATAAACAACTCTCACGTTTGTGAATCCACTGCACATTCGTGAACCCCCCGCCTTCTGGCCGGTGGTCGCCACAGCACAGCGCCGGCCATCGACTGCCCTTCACGGCTCAGAACCGTTGCAGTACCTGGCTTTTCCCCCACGCGGTCTCGACCTGCCTGGGAATTCGTCAACGTCGACCATTCGGAACGGACACCATCATGGAAGCTGTCTCCAGCTACCTCACCGATCTGGGAGCAGCCGTCGTCCTGCCCTTCCTGATCGCCATCTTCGGGATCGTGCTGGGTCAGAAGGCCGCCCGGGCAACCCGGTCGGGCCTGCTTATCGGCATCGGTTTCGTGGGGATCAACCTCGTCATCGGGCTGCTCGGCACGTCGGTGAGCCCCGTCGCGACGGCGCTGGCCGAGCGGTTCAACCTCGACCTGTCGGTCGTCGACCTCGGCTGGCCCGCCAGCGCGGCGATCGCCTTCGGCTCGACGGTCGGCGCCGCGGTCATCCCGGTCTGCCTGCTGCTGAACGTCGTGCTGCTGCTCACCGGCCTGACCCGGACGTTCAACATCGATCTGTGGAACTACTGGCACTTCGCGCTGTCCGGCGCGCTGGTCGCCGGTCTGACCGACAACTTCTGGCTCGGCATCATCACCGCCTGCGCCGCCATGGTCATCACGCTGGCGCTGGCCGACTGGTCCGCGCCGTTCGTCCAGAAGTACTACGGCTACCCGGACATCTCGTTCCCGCACGGCACCTCGGCCGTCTATGCGCTGTTCGCCATGCCGATGAACGCGGCCTTCGACCGGATCCCCGGCGTGCGCAACCTCAAGGCCG
Organism: Nakamurella flava; assembly: GCF_005298075.1. Lineage (NCBI taxonomy): Bacteria > Bacillati > Actinomycetota > Actinomycetes > Nakamurellales > Nakamurellaceae > Nakamurella > Nakamurella flava. The sequence goes on along the minus strand of NZ_SZZH01000006.1, from coordinate 484,814 downwards.
ACCCGGACACCATCCAGAAGCGCTTCGGCATCTTCGGTGAGTCGATCTTCCTCGGCCTGTTCATCGGTATCGCCCTGGGTATCGCCGGTTACGGCTTCGACGACCCGCGCGCCGACTCCATCGCGATCCTCAAGCTCGGTATCGCCGTCGCCGCCGTCATGCTGCTGCTGCCCCGCATGGTCGCCATCCTGATGGAGGGCCTGATCCCGGTCTCGGAGTCCGCGCAGGCGTTCGTGGCCAAGCGCTTCCCCGGTCGCAAGATGTACATCGGCCTGGACGCCGCGATCGCCGTCGGCTCCCCGGCCGTCATCGCCACGTCACTGCTGCTCATCCCGCTGACCCTGGTCATGGCCTTCCTGCTCGCCCCGCTCGGCAACAAGGTGCTGCCGCTGGTCGACCTCGCCACCATCCCGTTCATCGTCGCCATGATGGTCCCGGTGTTCCGCGGCAACATCTTCCGCTCCGTGATCGGCGGCATGATCGTCATCGGCGGTGGTCTGTTCATCGCCACCGGCCTGTCCGGCACGTTCACCGCGATCGCCACCGCCTCCGGCTTCACCCCGGAGGGCGGCGCCTCGCAGTTCTCGTCCCTGGTCGACGGGGCCAACCCGCTGACCGGTCTGCTGTACCTCGGCGGCAAGATCGGCACCTACGGCCCGCCTGTGCTGCTCGTCTTCGCCATCGGGTTCGCCCTGGTCATCCGCCGCGTCGTGCGTCGCCGGGACCTGGCCGAGCAGCAGGCCGCTGCGGTCACCGGGGTCAACGCCGAGTGAGCACCGCCCATACGGAAGCCGCGGGCGACATGCGTGTGCAACCGGCGCTCTGCCTGGTCCGCCCGCAAGCCACGACCTCCACGGAGCTGTTGACCCAGGTCGCCGCCCTGGCCGTCGAGGCCGGCTACGCGCACGACACCTTCGCGCAGGCCATCATCGACCGGGAGGTCGTCTTCCCGACGGGCCTGCCGACCCCCACCCCGATCGCGATTCCGCACACGGACGTCCAGCACGTGCGGCGACCGGCTCTGGCCGCCGCGCTGCTCGAGCCGGCGATCAGCTTCGGGGAGATGGGTGGCACGGGCGAGGCGACTGTCGCAGTCCGGCTGGTGATCGCTCTGCTGGTCACCGACCCGACCGCCCAGGTGCCTTTGCTCGGCCAGGTGCTGCAGGCCGCGCAGGCCGACGCCTGGCCCGATTGGGACGGCATCACCACCCCGGACGAGCTGGCCGCGGCAGTCAACCGAGCCATGGGCATCCTCGACGCCGGCGTCTGAGCGTCGACCAGCACACAGGGCCGCGGCGCACTGCCGGGGCCCCGCACCACCGGAGCATCCGACCACGACCTGACACAGGGAGAAACCATGGCAGCCAAGCGCATTCTCGTCATCTGCGGAACGGGCGTGGCCACGTCCACCGTCGTCGCCACCCGCATCAAGGAACACTGCGCCGCTCAGGGGATCGACGTCGCCGTGCGCCAGGGCAAGGTCATGGACATCGTGGGCGGCGGCGAGGTCGACGCCGACCTCATCGTGGCCACGACCGCCGTTCCGGCTTCGGTCACCACCCCGTCGGTGAACGGCCTGCCGTTCCTCACCGGGATGGGCGTCGACGCCACGCTGGCGACCATCGTGGCCAAGCTGCGCGACTGACCCGACCAGAGCCCGGGATCGGAGCACACCGCTCCGGTCCCGGGCTTCGTGCTATCCGGACCGGTTCCCACCGCGATGGAGTTCCAGGACCGCACGCGCAGCGGCCACGTCGCAGCAGAGCACGTCGATCAGTCCCCCGCGGATGGCCCCGAGCAACCCGGCCGCCTTCTGTGCCCCGGTGGCGATGCCGAACACGGTGGGGATGGCCCGCAGGTCCTCCAGCGTCACGCCGAGGACCCGGTCGTTCGCGGTGCCGTGGATGGGCCGGCCCTGCCAGTCGTAGAAGCGCGCGCAGATGGCGCCGGCCGGGTCGGCGGCGTCGAATGCAGCGCGCTGCGCGGCGGTCAGACCCATGTCGTCCACCAGGCCCCGGGTCGAGCCGGACACCGCGGAACCGACACCCACCAAAGCGATGTCGGCCCGCTTCACCGCCTCCAGGACGCCGCTGATGGACCGTTCGGCCATCAACGCGGCAACCCCCTCCGGGCGGTCGAGGACGACGGGCGCGTGCAGGTAGCGGTAGTGCGCACCGAGCCGGGCGGCGAGTTCGCGGACCAGCTCGTGACCGGTGGGCGAGGTGTCGAGATGCGAGAGGCCGCCGACCATCTGGACGATCTCGACGTCGTAGGACTGATCGGCGGTGACCTCCCAGACCATGTTCTGCAGGGTCTGCCCCCACGACACCGCGAGGGTCTGACCGTCGTGGATGCGGTCCATCAGCCAGGTCGCGCCGAGCTGCCCGACGGCCCGCCCGACCGCCGACGGCGGTACGCGGGCGACCAGGGCCTCGGACAGGCCCAGCTCCTCCGTGAGGGCGGTCTCCAATTTGACGTCGCGGCCGCTGGTGTCGACGATCCGTATTTGCACGACGCCACGTTCCTTGGCCGCGGTCAGCATGCGGGAGACGTTGGAGCGCGTGGTCTTCAGCGCATCGGCGACCTCCTGCTGGGAGAGCCCGTCGATGAAGTACAGCCGGGCCGCGCGGGCCAGTCTGTCCTCGTCACGGCCTGACGTCGCCATGTCCACCGCCTCTTCCGCCTTCGGCGTCCAAGCCTAGTGCGCGAAAGTCGACCGTCCCCGCAGCTCGCAGCGCCACCCATCCCGTGGCGGCGACCGCTCACGACGACGCCGGTGCGGCATGCTGTCCCGACCACCCGCCGGTACCGACCCCAAGGACGACGATGTTCGACACCCTGCTCGTGGCCAACCGCGGCGAGATCGCCCGCCGGGTCATCCGCACCGCGCGGCGGATGGGCCTACGCACCGTCGCCGTGCACTCCGACGTCGACGCGAACCTGCCCTTCGTCACGGAGGCCGACGTGGCCGTGGCGATCGGCGCGGCCGCCCCGGCGGAGTCGTACCGCAACGTCGAGGCCATCCTGCGGGCCGCCCGCGAGACCGGCGCGCAGGCCATCCATCCCGGCTACGGATTCCTGTCCGAGAACGCGGACTTCGCCCGGGCCGTCGTCGACGCCGGCCTGATCTGGGTGGGTCCGTCGGCCGACGTCATCGAGCAGATGGGCGACAAGATCAACGCGCGGAACCTGTTGCAGGACGCCGGTGTTCCCGTCGCAGCCGGCACCCGTGAGCCGGTGACCGATGCGGCGGCGGCCCGGTCCGCGGCCGACGGGATCGGATTCCCGGTGATGCTGAAGGCATCGGCCGGCGGCGGCGGGATGGGCATGAGCGTCGCCCACGGGCCGGACGAGGTGGCCGAGCAGTTCGAGCGGATCGCCGCCTTCGCCGAGCGCATGTTCGGCGACGCCTCCGTCCTGCTGGAGCGGTTCCTGCCGGTGGCCCGGCACGTCGAGGTGCAGATCCTCGGTTTACCCGCCGACGGCGATCGTCCGGCCCGGGTGGTCGCGCTGGGCGAACGGGACTGCTCGGTGCAGCGCCGCAACCAGAAGGTCGCCGAGGAGACCCCGTCGCCAGGAGTCGGACCCGACCTGCGGGCCCGGATGCTGGCCGCCGCCGTCCGCGCCGGGGAGGCCGTCGGGTATGTGGGCGCCGGCACCGTCGAATGTCTGGTGGACGAGGCCGCCCAGGACTTCGTGTTCTTGGAGATGAACACCCGCCTGCAGGTGGAGCACCCCATCACCGAGGCGGTCACCGGCCTCGACCTGGTCGAGCAGCAACTGCTGATCGCCGGCGGACAGCCGATCACCTTCGATCCGGATGGGGTGACGGTCTCCGGGCACGCCATCGAGCTGCGGATCAACGCCGAGGATCCGAAGCGCTTCCTGCCCGGGCCGGGGGCCGTCCGCCGCTGGGACGAGCCGTCCGGCGCCGGTGTGCGGGTCGACTCCGGGTACGCCGCCGGCACCACGGTCACGCCGTCCTACGACTCGCTGATGGCCAAGCTGATCGTGCACGGCGCCGACCGGGACGAGGCGCTCGGCCGCGCCCGGGAAGCGGTGGCCGGGTTCGCCATCGAGGGACCCAAGTGCAACCTGCCGTTCTTCGCCGAGCTGCTGGAGCACCCGGAGTTCGTCTCCGGTCACTACGACACCGGCATCGTCGGGCGGATGCGGGCCAGCGGCCGCTGACCGGCGCCGGTCGGTGCGGCAAGGCGGGACCTTCGACCCTGGGACGCGCCCGGGCGCTGACGTTGACTGAACGGGACGAACCAGCCAGCACCGCGCGAGGAGGCCCGCATGTCCGCCACCGATGTCGAGACAGACACCCCCACCACCACCCCCCGACGCGAGTCCGGACCGGACATGGGCGCCGATCACGCTGGCCTGCAGGTGCTCTCGTACGACGACTGCCTGCGCCACCTGCGCACCGCACGGGTCGGCCGGGTCGCGTTCGTCGCCGACGGCGAGCCGGTCATCCTGCCGGTCAACCACGGGATGGACGGCGACGCGGTGGTGTTCCGCAGCAGCCCCGGGTCCAAGCTGGACGCTGCCTCGGACGAGATGCCCGTCGCCTTCGAGGTCGACAACTTCGACGCCGACCGGCATTCCGGGTGGAGTGTCGTCGTCCGCGGCACCGCCCGGTTGGTCACCGATCGCAGCGAAACGCAGCGCCTGACCCGTCTCGGAGTGTGGCCGTGGGCGGAGTCGGTCGAACGCCGTCACTGGATCCGCATCCGACCCTTCGAGATCACCGGCCGTCAGATCCCGCCGCACGGCGACTGACGGGCCGGACCGGGGCCGGCGCCGCGGATCGGGCGGATCTGCGCTGTCGGCCAGGGCCGGTGGGTTGCCCCGGGGGAGGGCGATCCACCGGCCTGCCCGAACCGGTCAGGTGAGGTACCGGTAGGCCGCCGACCCGGGTGCGATCCGCTCGACCTCCATGGGCGCCGCGTCCATCCGCTCCAGCAGGGCGGGAAGCCCGTCCGCGGAACCGATCTCGATGCCGACCAGGGCCGGGCCGGTCTCCCGGTTGTTGCGTTTGACGTACTCGAAGAGCGTGATGTCGTCGTCCGGCCCGAGGACCTCGTCCAGGAACCGGCGCAGCGCCCCGGGCTCCTGCGGAAAGTCCACCAGGAAGTAGTGCTTCAAGCCCTCGTGGACCAGCGAGCGTTCGATGATCTCGCCATAGCGGGAGACGTCGTTGTTGCCACCGCTGACCACCAGCACGACGGTGGAACCCGGCTCGAGGCCCAGCTTGTCGACCACGGCGGACAGGGCGGTGACGGTGAGCGCCCCGGCCGGCTCGGCGATGATGCCCTCGTTCTGGTACAGCGCCAGCATCGCCGAGCAGACGGCCCCCTCATCGACGCTCACCACGTCGATGGCCGGTCCCCCGGCGACGACACCGTAGGTCACGGAACCGATCTGGCGGACCGCGGCGCCGTCGACGAACGGGTCCATCGTCTCGAGCGGGACGGGCCGGCCGGCGGCCAGCGCGGCCTGCAACGACGGGGCGCCGGCCGGTTCCACGCCGACGACCCGCACCCCGGGGGCCCGTTCCCGGAGATAGCTGAGCATCCCGGCGATCAGGCCACCACCGCCCACCGGCACGATCACCGCGTCGGGCCGGTACCCGAGCTGGTGCAGCACCTCACGGGCGACGGTCCCCTGCCCGGCGATCGTCCGGACGTCGTCGAACGGCAGCACGGGGACGGCGCCCGTGGTGCGGGCGTCGTCGTGGGCGGCCTGGGCCGCGTCGTCGTAGGTGTCACCGTGCAGGACCAGGGTCACCATCTCGCCGCCGTGGCTGCGGATGCGGTCCCGCTTCTGCCGCGGGGTGGTCTTCGGCAGGTAGACCCGCCCGGCGATCCCCAGGGCCCGGCAGGCCAGGGCGACACCCTGGGCGTGGTTGCCGGCACTCGCGCACACCACCCCCGCGGCCCGCTCGGCGGGCGTCAGCTGGGACATCAGGTTGTAGGCGCCCCGCACCTTGTAGGAGCGGACGACCTGCAGGTCCTCGCGCTTGAGCAGGACGGTGACGCCGGTGGCGGCCGAGAGCCGGGGGCACGGTTCCAGCGGCGTCATGGCCACCACGTCGCGGATGCGGTGGGCGGCGGCATCGATGTCGGCGGCCGTGACCCGCGCCGGGGCGATGGACCCGGCGGGGGTCGAGCGGGTGACGCCGCGGACGACGCGTCCGTCCCCGGCGTCGGCCGGTACCGCACCGACGACGGTGTCCACCGGGTCCGGCCCGGTGTGCAGGGGGGTGGGCTCGTCGGTCATCCTCCGATCCTGTCACCGGGACGGCGGTGGCAGCGATGATGCCCGCCAAGATCACCGTCGCGGTGACCGGGGCGCGACACGCATCACGTCCGGCTCGATCCGGGACGGCCCTGGGCGGCGGACCGCGGCGGTACGGTGACCCGAACCCCACTGCGTCACCGCCGCCCGGATCGTGCCGGATGCCGGTGGTCGCCGGCACCACGGAGGACGCCGTTGCTCGCCGCGATGCGCCAGGCCAAGATCCTCGACGAGGTGCGCCGGACCGGCGGCGTCCGCGTCGCCCACCTCGCCGCGCTGCTCGGCGTCTCCGACATGACGGTCCGCCGCGACCTCGACGCGCTGGACCGCAAGGGTCTGCTGTCCAAGGTGCACGGCGGGGCGACCGCGATGGAGACCACCAGCGCGCTGGAGCCGACGTTCGAGGTGGCCAGCCAACGCGAGGTATGGGAGAAGGAGGTGATCGCCGCCCACGCGGCCACCCTGGTCAAGCCGGGCATGGCCGTGGCGATCACCGCCGGTTCGACCACCTGGACGTTGGCCCGGCACCTCGGGGACATCCCGGACCTGACCATCGTGACCAACTCGCTGAAGGTCGCCGAGGCCCTGAACGACCGGCACCGACGGGACCTGACCGTGGTGCTGACCGGCGGCCTGCGCATCCCGTCGGACGGCCTGGTCGGCCCCATCGCGGTGCAGGCCATCCGCGCCCTGCACGTCGACATGGTGGTGATGGGTGTCGCGGGGATCGACGAGCGGGCCGGCCTGACCACCCCCAACCTGCTGGAGGCGGAGACGAACCGGGCGTTCGTGGAATCCGCGCGCCGGTTGGTCGTCCTGGCCGACCACACCAAGTGGGGTGCCGTGGGCCTGGCCCAGTTCGCGCCGCTGTCCGCCGTGCACACCCTGCTGACCGACGACCGACTGCCCGACGACGCCGCCGAGGTGCTGTCCGAGCAGGTCTCGGAGGTCATCATCATCCCGACCACCGGCGAGTCGGAACCCGGCGGCGCCGACGGCGCACCGACGACCGAGCGGGACGGCCGATCGGCATGAGCGGGACCTACGACATCGCCGCCTTCCGGGCCGGCTTCCCCGCCCTCGCCCAGGGCACCGCCCACTTCGACGGTCCGGGCGGCACGCAGACCCCGAGCGCGGTCGCGCGGGCCGTCGCCGATGCGCTGACCAGCCCGATCGCCAACCGCGGGCGGGTGACCGCCGCCGAGCGGACGGCCGACGGCATCGTGCTGGCCGCACGGGCGGCGATGGCCGATCTGCTCGGTGCCGACCCCAGCGGCATCGTCTTCGGGCGCAGCATGACCGCGTTGACGTTCGACCTGACCCGCACGCTCGCGGCCGGCTGGGGACCCGGCGACGAGATCGTCGTGACCCGGCTGGACCACGACGCCAACGTGCGTCCCTGGGTGCTCGCCGCGCAGCGGGCGGGCGCGACGGTGCGGTGGGCGCCGTTCGATCCGGCCACCGGAGAACTGGCCGTCGAGGACGTCACCGCCCTGCTGTCCGAACGGACCCGCTGGGTCGCGGTGACCGCGTCGTCGAACCTGCTGGGCACCCGTCCGGAGGTCCGCGCCATCGCCGATGCCGCGCACGCGGTCGGGGCCTTCTGCTTCGTCGACGGCGTGCACTTCACCGCGCACTGCCCGGTGGACGTGGGCGCGCTCGGCGCGGATGTCTACGCCTGCTCGCCCTACAAGTTCTTCGGCCCGCACTGCGGGGTGCTCAGCGCCGCCCCGGGGTGGTGGAAGCAGTGGTCACCGGACAAACTGCTGCCCTCGTCGAACGCGGTGCCGGAACGCTTCGAGCTCGGCACCCTGCCCTACGAGCTGCTGGCCGGTACCACCGCCGCCGTCGAGGTGATCGCCGGCCTGGCCGGGGAGGTCGCCGGTGACCGGCGCACCCGGATCGGCGCGGCGATGGCGGCCGTCGAGACTCACGAGAGCCGGTTGCACGCCCGCCTCGAGGCCGCGCTGGACGACATCCCCGGGATGACCCGACGGTCCCGGGCCCGGCGCCGCACCCCCACCACCCTGCTGACCTTCGCCGACCGCCCGGCGGAGGCCGCCTACGAGTTCCTGGCCGCCCGGGGCGTGAACGCGCCCGCCGGCTCGTTCTACGCGATCGAGGCGTCCCGGTGGCTCGGACTCGGCGACACCGGCGGCCTGCGAGTGGGTCTGGCGCCGTACACCGATGACGACGACGTCGACCGGTTGATCACCGGACTCCAGGAGTTCGCCGCGACCACCGCCTGACGCGTCCCACCCACCGCGCGGGCCACCGTCGTCCGGGGTTGGGTGGGGTCATGACGGACACCCCCGCCCCGGTCCTGTACAACGTCGTCCTCGACACCGCGGACGCTCGCCGGCTGGCCGAGTTTTACCGCGGTCTGCTCGGCTGGTCCTACCGCACCGGTGACGAGCCGCCGCCGACCGGCCAACCGGACCCCGAGGGGGCCGACTGGCTGGTGCTGCGTCCCCCGGCCGGCGGGGCCGGCCTGGCGTTCCAGCAGGTCGACGCGGTGCCCGAGGTCACCTGGCCGGACGGACCGGTGGCCCAGCAACTGCACCTGGATCTGACGGCGGGTGATTCCGCGGCCCTGCAGGAATTTCGGGCCCGCGCCGAACAGCTGGGCGCCCGTCTGCTGCAGGACCGATTCGACGATCCGCAGGAACCGCTGTACGTCTTCGCCGATCCCGACGGGCATCCGTTCTGCATCTTCGTGGGCTGACGACGGCTCGGCATCGGGGGCCCGCATCCCCCTCTTCAGCTGGGATCTGCCACGCGATAGTGGCCTAGAGTAGTCAGCTGACTACGCCATACGGTCGTCGTATGGCCGACCATCGCAGATCCACCATGCCCCCGCCGGGTCCCCTCCGCGGCTTCCGCCCCCGAGCCCGCGCCGCCGTCGGGACCCTCGCCGTCACCGTCCTGGTCGGGGCCGGTCTCACGATCGCCGGCGCCACCCCGGCCGCCGCCCACGGCTACGTCGCCGGAACCGTGGTCTCCCGCGCCGCCGCCAGCCAGAACGCCGACCGCGGCGCCGTCGCGAACGAACCGCAGAGCCTGGAGGCGCCCAAGGGCTTCCCCGCCGCCGGGCCCGCCGACGGCCGGCTCGCCTCGGCCGGTGGGCTCTTCGGGGGCGTACTCGACCAGCAGACCGCGACCCGCTGGTGGAAGAACCCCGTGGCGGCCGGCCCGCTCACGGTGACGTGGCAGTACACCGCCGCGCACCGCACCAGCCAGTGGCGGTACTACCTGACCAAGCCGGGGTGGAACCCGAACGCGCCGCTGACCCGGTCCGAGCTGGAGCTCATCGCCACGGTGCCGCACGACGGCAGCGCCGCGTCGATGAACCCGTCGCACACCATCACGATCCCCGCTGACCGCAGCGGTTACCAGATCCTCTACGCCGTCTGGGATGTCGCCGACACGGCCAACGCCTTCTACAACACCATCGATCTCGACGTGGGCGCAGCGGGCTCCAACCCCACGCCGGCGACCACCACGACACCGACGACGGCCGCCCCGACCAGCGAGCACCACCACAGCCACCCCGAGACGACCAGCAGTGCGCCATCCACGAGCAGCCCGGCGACGGCGCCGGCCACCACCGCGCCGGCCACGTCAGCACCGGTCACTTCCACGCCACCGGCCACGAGCACGCCGTCGACCACCGCACCGGCGACCACCGCACCGGCGACCACCACGACACCGACGACGGCCGCCCCGACTCCGACCACCGGGGCCCCGGCCGCGCCGGCGTGGAATCCGTTCGGTTCCTACCGCATCGGCGACCGGGTCAGCTTCGAGGGCCGCGTCTACGTGTGCCGGCAGAGCCACCGGGGCTGGGGCGACCCGTCGTGGATCACCGCGCTCGCCCTGTGGCTGCCGTCCGCGCCCTGATGGTCGTTCCACCGAGCCCGGCCGGGGGCGGGGCACCCCGCTCCCGGCCGGGACGCACCGGCTACCAGCCCACGGTGGCGTCCCGCAGCACCCGGTATCGCTCGAGCACCTCGGGAGTGGCGGGGGCGCTGTAGGTCTCGGTCTGCGCCGCCGCCCACACCGGCGGCTCGGCCGCGCCGGAGAGCGCCCAGGCCGCCTGACGGGCGGCGCCCAGGGCGACGTACTCGGCTGGCGGCGGCACCTGCACGTCCACCCCGAAGATCGCCGGGGCGATCCGGCGGACCGCCTCGCTCTTGACCGCACCGCCGATCAGCAGCACCCGGCGCGCGGTCACCCCCAGCGCATCGACCGCGTCGGCCAGCGAACACAGCAGCCCCTCGACCGCGGCGCGCGCGTAGTCGGCCCGGGTGGTCGCCGAGGTCAGGCCCTTGAGCACGCCGGTGGCCTCGGGCCGGTTGGGGGTCCGCTCACCGTCCAGGTACGGCAGCAGGACCAGGCCGTTGGCCCCGGCCGGGGCCGACAGCGCGAGGCGGGAGAACTCGTCGTGGTCGACGCCCAGGAGCTCCTCGGTGGTCGAGAGGATGCGGGCGGCGTTGATGGTGCAGGCCAGCGGGAGGTAGTTGCCGGTGGCGTCGGCGAAGCCCACGACCATGCCCAGCGGGTCGGCCGACGGTTCGTCGCTGACGCAGTAGGCCGTGCCCGACGTGCCGATCGACACCACCACGTCACCGGGCTCCAGGCCCAGACCCAGTGCGGCAGCGGGGTTGTCACCCGTCCCGGCGGACAGCAGCGTCCCGGACGGGGTGCGGCCCGCGACCCCGCCCGGTTCGACCAGCCGGGGTAGCGCGGGGGCCTGGTCGGCCGGCCGGCCCAGGGCCCAGGCGGCCAGCTCGGGCAGCCAGTCCCGCTTGGACGGCGAGTAGAAGCCGGTGCCGGACGCGTCGCCGTGGTCGGTGGTCAGACCGACGCCGGCCTCGTGGCCGCCGGCGAGCTTCCAGGTCACCCAGTCGTGCGGCAGGCCGACAGCCGCCACGCGGGCGGCGTTCTCGGGCTCGTTCTCGAAGACCCACCGCAGCTTGGTGACGGTGAAGGAACCCGCCGGCACGGACCCGATGGCGTCCGCCGTGGCCTGCGGTCCGCCGAGGTGCTCGACGACCTGGTGGCCCTGCGGGGACGACCGCAGGTCGTTCCACAGCAGCGCCGGGCGCACGACCTCACCCTGGTCGTCGAGCAGCACCATGCCGTGCTGCTGACCGCCGACGCCGATGGCGGCGGCCCGCTCCAGCAGGCCGGCGCCGGCGGTCTGCAGGGCCTTCCACCAGTACTTCGGGTCGACCTCGGTGCCGTTGGGGTGGGGAGCGCTGGCCTCGGCGACGACGGTGCCGTCACTGGCCCGGACCAGGACCACCTTGGTCGACTGGGTGGACGAGTCGATGCCGGCGACGAGGACCTCGTCACCGGGGGGCTGGGAATCGGCGGGGGCCGGGGATGCCGTGGTCACGGTCGGACTCCTTTGTCGGTCGTGCACTGGTGGTCGGGCTGGGGCGGGTCGGTGGACGGGCACGTGGACGGGGCGGGGACGCCGGGCCGCTGCCGACATCGTCGTCCGGTGCGGCGGCTCAGGCGGAACCGGCCTCCCGGACCGGCGGACTGATCGGGACGAGGGTGGGGTCGGCGAGGACCTGGTGGATGCCGACGTAGGCGGCTCCGAGGGCCACGGCCGAGAAGCGCAGCGGGGAGAACACCACGCGGGTGCGCAGTCCGCCCGGCGGTAGCGCCGCGGTCCGCAGGGCGTGGGCCACCGCGTCCTGCAGATGCTCACGCAGGGCCGGGTAGTGCCCGCCGAGGACGACGACGTCGGGATCGAGCACCTGACACAGCATGGCCACCCCGGTGCCCAGCCACTGGGCCTGATCACCCACCGACCGGCGGGCCCGGGGGTCGCCGGCCGCGATGAGGTCGCACACGCCCTGCACGCGGACCTCGACGTCGATGTGCTCGTCCCGCAGCCGGTCCCCGGGTTCGGCCACCGACGTCAGGAGCGCGGTGAGCCCGACCGCCGTCTCCCAGCAGCCGGTGCGGCCGCACCCGCACTCGCGCCCGCTCGGACCGATGGCCAGGTGTCCCACCTCGCCGGCGAAGCCGCTGGAGCCGCGGACGATGTGACCGTCGACGATGAGACCGGCGCCGACACCGGCATTCCCCGCGAGGTACACCAGGTTGCGTGTGCCGGCGACGTCGCCGACCGCCCAGTGGGCCATCGCACCCATGTTGGCGTCGTTGTCGACTCCGATCCGGGCGCTGCACCAACCCAGCCGGTGGTGCAGGGTGCCGACCACGTCGACGTCCGACCAGTGCAGGTTGGGGGCGAACGACAGCGCCCCGGCGGCGGTGTCGACGAGCCCCGGCACGGCCAGGTGCACGCTCTGCACGTCGGCCGGGTGCGCGCCGCCGCGCTCGACCAGCTCCCGGGCCAACTCCGCGACGAGGGCCAGACTCCGCTCCGGTCCGAGGTCGGTCATCGACTCGGCGACCCGGTGGCGGGCCAGCACCCGACCGGTCAGGTCGGTGAGAACGCCCTCGGCGTAACCGGTCTGCAGCTCAGCGCCGATGAAGCGCGGCCCGCCGGGGTGCACCTCGACGGTGCGCCCCGGGCGGCCGAGGCCGCCACGGTCGATGTGGCCCTCGGTGACGAGGTCGCGGTCGATGAGCTCGGTGATCAGGCTGGAGACCGTCGCCTTGTTCAGACCGGTGTCCTCGGCGAGCCGGGCCCGGGTGCGCGGTCCGGTGGCGAGCCGCTGCATCACCAGCGCGAGATTGAGCCGCCGCACCGTGGCTTGATCGGCCGGCGACCGGGGGTCGCCCTGGCGTCCGGCACCGACCACGGTCGCCTCCTCCTGTTCTCGTGCACCGCGGGATGACGCGGACGCGCCCAGCGGTGTGGGCGCTCGCAGCATGACGCCTCCGCGCGGCGATGTGCAGACGGATCGCCACCGTGGGGCGTGCGGACCAGAGCCGGTCCGCACGCCCGTCGATGCCTAACGACCGGCGCTGGCCCGACGACGACGGCTGATCGCGTCGACGCTGGCGGCCAGGAGCAGCACCAGGCCGGTGATGATGTACTTGATGTAGGCCTGCAGTCCGAGCAGGCCGAGGCCGTTGTCGATCACCGCGATGACGAGGCCACCGATGATCGCGTCCCGGGCCTTGCCCTTGCCGCCGAACAGCGACGTGCCGCCGATGACCGCCGCGGCCACCGCGTACAGCAGGGTGTTGCCGGCGCCGGCGTCCGGGGTCACCGAGTTCAGCCGCGAGGCGGCGATGATGCCGGACAGCACGGCCATGGCCGAGCTGATGACGAAGCAGGCGATGGTGATGTACCCGACCCGGATACCGGCGCGGCGGGCGGCCTCGGCGTTGCCGCCGACGGCGTAGACGTGCCGGCCGAAGGCGGTGCGGTTCTGCACGAACGTCCAGAACACCAGCAGCACACCGACGATCGGTGCGATCCACGGGATGCCCTCGAGCACGATCGTGCCCTTGGAACGGTTCTGGCTCAGCAGGTAGGTCGCCCCGAGCAGCAGGACGGCGATGACGGCGACCCGCAGCAGGATGACGGCCAGCGGCGGGGTGACCAGGTTGGCCGCGCGCCGCCGCTGGTAGACGAACAGGTTGATGCCGGCGTAGATCGCGATCGAGGCCACCACCACGATCCAGCCCAGCACCACGGGCATGTTGCCGTTGCTGATGGCCACGATCGTCGGGTCGTTCAGCGGGACGGTGCCGCCGGTGCCGATGATCCAGAGCAGGACGCCCTGGTAGGCCAGGAAGAACGCCAGCGTCACGACGAACGACGGGATGCCGACCGACGACACCAGCAGGCCGGTGACGATGCCCATGAGCACCCCGACCAGCAGGGCGGCGACGACGGCCAGGTACCACGGCCAGCCCTGCTTGAGCAGCAGCATGGCCAGCACGCCGGCCCCGACACCGCCGATCACACCGGCCGACAGGTCGATGTGGCCGAGCAGCAGGACGAACCCGATGCCCATCGCCAGCACGCAGATGGATCCGGCCTGGGTCAGCAGGTTCGCGAAGTTGAACGTCGACAGGAACGTGCCGGGGGCGGCGATCGTGAAGACGATCAACAGCACGATGAGGCCGAGAATGGCCGGCAGTGAACCGACGTCGCCGGCGCGCAGCTTGTTGCGGTAGCCCTGCCAGTACTGACCGAGGGAGACCGGACCGGCGGCGTCGCCGGAGAACATGGCGCGGGCCTCGACGTCGCTCTTGGCCTTGGTGGTGACGGGGGCCTTGCTGGTGTTGGTCATGCCGACTCCTGCGCCACGGTGACGATGCGGGCCTTGCTGTTGGTCATGCCGACTCCTGCGCTACCGCAGGGGCGAGTCCGATGGAACCGGACCGTCCGCTGGTGATGAGTTCGACGATCTGTCCGGTGGTCACGTCGGCCGCGGGGACCTCGGCGGCGACGCGGCCGAGGTACAGCGCGGTGATCCGGTCGCTGACCTCCTTGACGTCGTTCATGTTGTGGCTGATGAGCAGGACCCCGAGGCCGTTGTCGGCCAGCCGGCGGACCAGGTCGAGCACCTGACGGGTCTGGGCGACACCGAGGGCGGCCGTGGGCTCGTCGAGCATGACGACCTTGGAGTTCCAGAGCACCGACTTCGCGATGGCCACGGTCTGGCGCTGTCCGCCGGACAGGCTCGAGACCAGTTGCCGGACACTGGACACCGTGCGCACGGAAAGGGAGGCCAGCGTGTCTCGGGCCTTGATTTCCATCTGCGCCTCGTCCAGCACGACACCCGACTTGGGTTCACGGCCGAGGAACATGTTCTGGACGATGTCGAGGTTGTCGCAGAGCGCGAGGTCCTGGTAGACGATCTCGATGCCCAGGCCGGCGGCGTCGCGCGGGTTGTTGACCTGGACGGGTTTTCCCTCGAACAGGTAGTCGCCGCTGTCGATCGGATGGATCCCGGCCACGCATTTGACCAGCGTGGACTTCCCGGCGCCGTTGTCACCGACCAGGGCGGTGACCTGACCGGGGTAGATGTTCAGGTCGACGTCGTGCAGGACCTGCACGGCGCCGAAACTCTTGTTCACCCCCCGCAGCTGCAGGAGGGGTGCGGAGGCGTCGGCCATGGACGGTTCCGTTCTTCGAAGATGCTGCGGGACAGGAGATGTCGAGGCGGCCGCGTCTTCCACGGCCGGGGCCGGAGATCGCGGTGCGGCCGGCGGAGCCGGCGGGAAACGGTGACCGCAGACGACCGGCGAGTGGAAGCGGGACTTCCACCCGCCGGTCGGACCGCGGGGACGAACGGACTAGCTGATGCCGGCGGTGGTGCAGGCGGCGGCGTAGTCGCCGGTGCACAGCTCGGCGGCGGTGACGCCTCCGGCGTCGACGACGGTCTTCACGTTGTCCTTGGTGATGGCCTCCGGGGTCTCCAGGATGGCCTTGACCTCACGGTTGCCGTTGGTGTCCTGGACGGTGCCGGTGGTCGTCGGGCTCTCGCCCTTGGCCAGCGCGATGGCCACGTCGGAGAGCGCCTTGGCCTCCTTGTTGGTGTCCTTGAACACCGTCATGCACTGGTCGCCGGCCAGGATGTTCTGCAGGCCCTGGACGGTGGCGTCCTGCCCGGTCACCGGGATCTGCAGGCCGTTCTTCTTGTTGACCGCGATGACCGCGTTGCCCAGGCCGTCGTTGGCGGCCAGGACGCCCTGGATGTTGCCGGCCTGGGCCGTGAAGATCTGCTCGTAGATGGTGCCGGCCTGCTGGTTGTCCCAGTCCGGGACGGCCTGCTCGGCGACCTGCTTGTAGTTCGACATCGAGTCCAGGACGGAGTGCGCGCCCGCCGAGAACTGGGTGGCGTTGGAGTCCGACGGCGAGCCGTTGAGGAAGACGATGTTCTTGTCGCCCCCACCCAGGCACTTGTTGAGGCCCTCGCCCTGCAGCTTGCCGACCTCGGTGTTGTCGAACGAGACGTAGTAGTCGGCGCTACCACCCAGGGTCAGGCGGTCGTAGTCGATGGTCTGGACGCCCTGCGCCTTGGCCTTGTTCTCGATGGCCGCGCCGGACTCGTTGTCCAGGTTGACGATGGCCAGGACGGTGACGCCGTTGGCGATCATCTGGTCGGCGATGGTGGCCATGGCCGCCTTGTCGCCGTTGGCGTTCTGGATGTCGGACTCGACTCCGGCGGCCTCGAAGGCCTTCTGCAGAGCCGGACGGTCCTGGGTCTCCCACCGGGCGGAGGACTTGGTGTCCGGCAGGATCACGCCGACCTTGCCGGTGACGGCGCCGCCACCGCCGGCGGCGCTGGAGCTGGAGGCCCCGGCCGAGCTGCTGGCGGAGGAACCGGCCGAGCCGGCGGCACTGGTGACCGAATTGGCCACGGAACCCGCGGCCGAGGTGGCACTGGAGGCGGTGTTCGACGCCCCGCCACAGGCGGCGAGCAGCAGACCACCGGTGGCGATGACACCGGTGACAGCAAGGGTACGGAGACGCATGGACGATCCTCTCTGATCGTTCCTGCCGGCCCACCGGGCCGGGTGTCTGTTGTGCACCGGTCAGGTCGACGGGCCTGCCGTACGCAGGTCGGTTGTGGCCCGCGTCACGCACTAGTTCGGTGGTTAGACAAACTAAGTCGGCGTTCACACGGGTGTCAATGAGGGCGGATGTCACGTTTTGGTAAGTGGTCCAACAAACGCCGCGCCGTCACGACCCGATGGCGCAGCGTCGCCGGTACTCCATGCCCCGGCATCGACATCGCCGACCAGTACACCGATGTCGTTTCGTGCTGTCGGACCTAGGCCGCGGCGGCCAGTGCGGTCAGGAGGGGACGCAGCCGCCCCGTCTTCAGCACGAACTGATCGGCTCCGGCGTCGAGCATCTGCTCCCGGACGCGCTGCTGGCCGTGACTCGAGTACACCAGGATGAACAATCCCGGCCATCGACGACGCAGTTCCCGGGTGATCGACGGTCCGCCGCCGGGCATGTTCACGTCCAGGATCAGCAGATCCGGTCGACACCGGTCGATCTCCCTCAGACAGCTGCTCGCATCCTCGGCCTGGCCCACGAGCCGCAGGACCGGGTGGCTCCGGAGGGCCAGCTCGATGGCGTCACGAACCTCGCACCGGTCGTCACAGACCAGGACGCGACCCGACGCCGGACGGCGGACCTCGTCGTGGTCGGCCGGCGGGGCGGCATCGGGCCAGCGACGGACCGGGCCGGCGGACAGCTCGGGCGAAGCGGTGGACGACTGGTCGGCCGTCAGGCCGACCGGCCAGGTCTCGGATGGAGTCGACATCGGCTCGGCCATCTCCGCTTCCGGTCCTCCGGTCGCTCCGGCGAGCAACGGTGGTCACCCCCACCGGCGATTCGGCGGAAACGGCCGTTCGATTGCCGACGGCCGCGTCCGACCTGCGGCGCGGGGACGGATCGCTGCTGACCGTCGTCGACCAGCATACCGTGAATTGCGCACTGTCAGTAGTTGTGCATCACTTTGGGTAGTTCCAGGCGACGGGTGTTTGACGCTCGCTCCACGGGGACCCCCATCGGGCCCCCGGGCCACGTTCCCCAGGGCACCGCACCGGCGGTCCGGGTCAGCCGCGCAGCTCCGGGAACTGATCGTCCCGCCACTCGGTGACCCGAGTGGCGCCCTGCGCGGCCGCGACCTCGCGCCCCCGCAGGTCGACCCGGCGGATCTTGCCCGAAATGGTCTTCGGCAGGTCGAAGAACTCGATCCGGCGGATCCGCTGGTACGGGGCCAGGTTCTCCCGCGCGTGCCGCAGGATCGACAGCGCCGTCCGCTCGTCCGGCTCGAAGCCGGCGGCGAGCGCGACGTAGGCCTTCGGGACCGACAACCGCACCTCGTCGGGCGCGGGCACGATCGCCGCCTCGGCGACGGCCGGGTGCTCGATGAGCACGCTCTCCAGCTCGAACGGGCTGATCTTGTAGTCCGAGGACTTGAAGACGTCGTCGGTGCGACCGATGTAGAAGATGTAGCCGTCCGCATCCCGGGAGGCGACATCCCCGGTGTGGTAGAGATTGTCGGCCATGGCCTCGGCGTTGCGCTCGTCGTCGCCGAGGTAGCCGGTCATCAGGCTCATCGGGCGCTGGGCCAGGTCGACGCAGATCTCCCCCTCGTCGGCGCGCTGCCCGGTGAGCGGGTCGATGAGCACGATCGGCACGCCGGGCAACGGCAGCCCCATCGAACCGGGTTTGACCGGCATTCCCGGCACGTTGCCGATGGCCAGCGGCAGCTCGGTCTGCCCGTAGCCGTCGCGAATAGTCAGCCCCCAGGCGTTGCGCACCTGTTCCATGACCTCGGGGTTGAGCGGCTCGCCCGCCGACATCAATTCCCGCAGCGCGCCCCGACCGCCGCTGAGATCGGCCTTGATCAGCATCCGCCAGACCGTCGGCGGAGCACAGAAGGTGTTCACCTCGGCCCGCCGCACCTGCGCGAGCAGCTTGACCGCGTCGAACCGGGCGTAGTTGTAGACGAAGATCGTCGCCTGCGCGATCCACGGGGCGAAAAAGCAGCTCCACGCGTGCTTGGCCCACCCCGGTGACGAGATGTTCAGGTGCACGTCACCGGGCCTGGCCGCGACCCAGAACGATGTGGCCAGATGCCCGACCGGATACGACACCTGGCTGTGTTCGACCAGTTTCGGCTTGCTCGTCGTCCCGGAGGTGAAGTACAGCAACTGGGTGTCCGCCGGCGCCGTCCCTGGATGCGCGGTGGGCGGCACCTGCTGCGCGTAGGCCTGCCGGAAGTCGACCGCACCGTCGGGCACCGGGGCACCGACGACGAACCGGGTGTAGCCCCCCGGCACCTGGTCGAACTTTCCGACGTCCGCGGCGTTGACCACCACGTAGCGCGCACCGCCCCGCTCGATGCGATCGACGAGCTCCAGCGGACCCAGGGCCGTGGTGGTCGGCAGGATGACCCCGCCGAGCTTCATGACCGCCAGCATGGTGTCCCAGAGCTCGACCTGGTTGTTGAGCATCAACAGGACCCGGTCGCCCCGGGTGACGCCGTTCGCGGCCAGCAGGGCGGCCACCTGGTCGGAGCGGCGCGCCATGTCGTCGAAGGTGTACTTGGCCTCCGAGCCGTCCTCCTCGACGATCCACAGGGCAGTGCGGGAGTTGCCACGCGCATTCGCGTCGAACCAGTCGATCGCCCAGTTGAAGGAATCGCCGAAATCCGGCCAGGTGAACTCACTGACCGCCCGCCCGTAGTCCTTGGACAGCTCCTGCAGCAGATCGCGTGCTTGACGGTAGGTCTCGGTGTTGTTCGACATGAATGCTCCGTACCGATCCGGGAGGCATCGCCTCATCGCGATGATCGCCATGGCTCTGGCCGGAATATGCTGGCCGCACGTCTACGCCGGCGACTACCCCCGGACGGGGGTAGCGACCTCCGTCATCGTGGCGTGAAGAGTCAAGGATGCGCACCTTCGCTGCTGCGCACCCCCACCGGGAGGTCACAGCGCCGTGATCGCAGAACCGCTCACCGAATCGGTGGACCGGGTCCTCGGCCTGCGCCTGAAGCAATTCCAGCAGGCGACCCGTCTGCCCGTGGTCTTCGCCGGCGCGACCCGGCGCCACCGCGCCGGCGTCGAACTGCGCATCGGTCACGTCCGCGGGGTGCTCGGTCCGGGCCTGGTCGATCTGCAGGTCAACCGCGGACGCGGCCTCGGTGGCTCCGTGCTCGCCGCCCAGCAGCTGCGGGTCGTCCACGACTACGCCTCGACGACGACCATCACCCATGACTTCGACGACGTCGTCGTCCGCCAGGAGCGTCTGGGCTCGATCTTCGCGCTGCCCATAGTGATCGGGGGGCGGATCCGGGCGGTGGTCTACGGAGCGGTCCGCGGCTCGCAACGCATCGGTGACGTCGTGCTGGACCAGGCGACGACATTCGCGGGGAGTCTGCGGCGGGAGATCGCGGCCACGGCCGAGGTCGACGTCGAACCCGACCCGATGCCGCACACCCGCCTGGCTCTCGGCGAACTGCTGCGGCTGTCCGCCGAGACCACCGACCCGGCACGGCGCGACCGGCTCCGTGAGCTGGTCGCGGAACTACGCACCCTCACCGGCGACGAGCCGGCGCCGTCCGGGGACGGCCGACCGTTGGCGCCACGCGAGACCGAGGTACTGCACCTGGTCGCCACCGGCCTGTCCAACCGCGAGGCGGCCGCGAGCCTGGGTCTGGCGGAGGAGACGGTCCGGGCCTATCTGCGCAGTGCGATGCGCAAGCTCGGGGTCGGAAACCGCACGGCAGCAGTGCATGTCGCCCGTAGCCTGGGCTGTCTCTGACCCTCCGTTCGGCCCGTGTCAGGCGCGCAGCCCGCCCATGACCGTGTCCGACAGCAGTTGGAACGCCCGCGAGTCGTCGATGCCGGTGGCCCGGGCCACCTCGCCCCGGCCGATGCGGGCCAGGGCGTTGGCGATGAGGTCGGCCACGAACTCCGAGTCGACCGGCCGGTAGACGCCCGCGGCCACGCCCTTGGCGATGAGTTCCTGGACCCGCTGCGTGGCGTACACGACGTTCTGCTCGTAGACCTCTCGCCCCGGGGGGAAGAGGTCGAGGTCGCGGTAGAACGCCGGCTGCGCCGGACGCAGCTCCTCGGCGACGCTGTTCAAGTACACCTCGACGTCACCGTCGACCGCGGACACCTTGTCCTCGACCGCCGCGGCGGACCGCCGGAAGTAGTGCTTGATGACCGTCCGGGACAACTGCTCCTTGCTCGGGGCCAGGGTGTAGAGCGTGCTCTTGGAGCACCGCAGCCGCTCGGTCAACTGGTCGAGGGTGAAGGACATGAAGCCCTCGGCCAGGAACAGGTCGGCCAGGGCGTCGAGCAGGTCCGACCGGCGCGCGGTGGTCGGTTGAACCCCGGAACGTGTCATCTGTGCCTCCCTCGCGCGGATCGTAGCGACCGCTCCCCGGGGGTACTAGCAACAGTACTGACGACTGCTTTACAGTACTGGCGACCGCTGATCAACCTGTCGACCGCAGAGGGACAACCCATGGCGCTACCGGACACCGCAGCTCTCGTCACCGGCGGGGCCTCCGGCCTCGGACTGGCGACCGCCCGCCACCTCACCAGCCTCGGAGCCCGGGTCCAGGTGCTCGACCTCGCCCCCCGGGAGGGCGTCACCGAGCAGCTGCGATCCGAAGGCATCGGCTTCTCGGTCGGCGACGTCCGCGACCCGGAGGCCGTCACCGCCGCGCTGGATCAGGCGACCGCCGACGGGCTCCCGCTGCGCGTCCTGGTCAACTGCGCCGGCATCGTCACCGGTGCGCGGGTGGTCGGCAGCAAGGGCGCCCATCCGCTCGACACCTTCGCCCGCACCATCGACATCAACCTGGTCGGGATGTTCAACGTGATCCGGCTGGCCGCCGAACGGATGGCCGGCAACGACGTGGCCGGCGAGGACCGCGGCGTCATCGTCACCACCGCCTCGGTCGCCGCGTTTGACGGGCAGATCGGTCAGGCCGCCTACGCGGCATCCAAGGCCGGCGTCGCCGGGATGACCCTCCCGCTGGCCCGTGACCTGGCCCGGCACGCCATCCGCGTCGTGTCGATCGCCCCTGGGATCTTCGAGACCCCCATGTTCGACGGGCTCTCCGAGGACGCGAAGACCTCCCTGAGCGCCCAGGTCCCGCACCCGCAGCGGCTCGGACGGCCGGCCGAGTACGCCGCCCTGGTCGCCCACATCGTCGCCAACCCCATGCTGAACGGCGAGACCATCCGGCTCGACGGCGCCATTCGCATGCCGCCGCAGTAGGCCCGGCCCCCGCCCCTCCACCACGCCGCGTCCGGGCCCGTCGGGTCCGCCGGACGCGGCCGACCCCGAACAGGCAGGTTCCCTCCGATGAACGAGGCCGTGCTCGTCGACGTCGTCCGCACTCCCAGCGGCAAGGGCAAGCCGGGCGGCGGGCTCAGCGCCCTGCACCCGGTCGACCTGCTGGCCGGGGCCATCGGCGAACTGGTCACCCGCACCGGCATCGACCCGGGCGCCATCGAGGACGTCATCGTGGGTGTGCTGTCCCAGGCCGGGCGCCAGGCGGTCAACGTCGGTCGCAACGCCGCCCTGGCCGCGGGACTTCCCGAGACGGTGCCGGGCACCACGGTGGACCGCCAGTGCGGTTCGGCCCTGCAGGCCACCCAGTTCGCCGTCAGCGGGGTGATGGCCGGCTTCTACGACATCGTCCTGGCCGGCGGGGTCGAGATGATGAGCCACAACCCGATCAACCACGCCTTCATGGGACAGGACCCGTGGGGCGAGCGGATCGCCCGGCGCTACCCCGGGGGTCTGATCGGGCAGGGACTGTCCGCCGAACTGGTCGCCGCGCGGTACGGGTACGCGCGGGAGGAGCTGGACTCCTTCGCCGCACTGTCGCACCAGCGGGCCACGACTGCCCGGGACACCGGTGTGTTCGACGTCGAGATCGTGCCGGTCGGCACGCCGCGCGGCGAGCTCCGGGACGACGAGACCATCCGCTCAGGAACCGGTCTCGCCGATCTGGCCCGGCTGCCGGCGGTGTTTCGCAGCGACGAGGCGGCCCGCCGGATTCCCGAGGCCACCTGGGTGGTGACGGCCGGCAACTCGTCCCCACTCACCGACGGGGCGTCCGTCGCGCTCATCATGAGTGCCAGCCGGGCGGCGCAACTCGGCCTGCGACCCCGGGCCCGGTTCGTCGCCGGCGCCGTCGTCGGGTCCGACCCGGTGGAGATGCTGACCGGCGTCGTCCCCGCGACGCAACGGGTGCTCGACCGCGCCGGCCTCACCCTGGCCGACGTCGACGCCTATGAAGTGAACGAGGCGTTCGCGCCGGTCCCGCTGTACTGGCGGGATCAACTGCACGCCGATCCTGAGCGCCTGAACCCGTACGGCGGGGCCATCGCCCTGGGACATGCGCTCGGTTCGTCGGGCACCCGCCTGCTGGCGACACTGCTCAACCGCCTGGAACGCACCGGCGGACGCTACGGACTGGAAACGCTTTGCGAGGGCCAGGGTATGGCCAACGCCATCGTCATCGAACGACTCTGACGCTGCGCCCGACGAGGATCGGCGCCCCCGCCGTCACCGCGAGCGAGACGACCCCCGCGATCGTCGACACCGTGCCCACCGCCGTCGTTCCTTCCTCGCCGGCCCGTGCACCGGGGCGCGGACCATCGCCCGTCACCCCGACAGGGAACGGGGACTTCGATGTGCGCATCAGCCTCGACGGGCGGCGATCTCGGCCGTGGCCTGGGCCAGCACGACCTTCAGATCACCGACGACGCCGAAGTCGACGAGGTCGAAGATGGGCGCCTCAGGGTCCTTGTCGACGGCGACGATGGTCCGGCTGGTCTGCATCCCGGCCCGATGCTGGATGGCCCCACTGATGCCGGCGGCCAGGTACAGCTGCGGGGAGACCGTCTTGCCGGTCTGGCCGACCTGGAACTGGTGCGGGTACCACCCGGAATCGACGGCCGCCCGGGAGGCGCCGACGGCGCCGCCCAGGACGTCCGCGAGTTCCTCGATCGGCGAGAAGTCGCCGCCGGTGCCGCGTCCGCCGGACACCACGATGGCCGCCCCGCCGAGCTCCGGACGACTGGACGCCGCCTCCTTCACCTCGGACGCGACGACCCGGGTCCGCCGGGCCCCGGCGCTGACCTCGTGCTCCACCACCTGGACGGAGGCCGGGGACGGCGACTGGACCTCCGCCGGGGTCACGGCATTGGCCTTGACCGCGACGACCACCGGCCCCTCGGCGAAACTCGCTGTCACCGCATAGTTCCCGGCGAAGACGGACTGCACGGTGCGCACCCCGTCGGCGTCGGCCAGCACGTCGACCGCGTCGTAGACGAAGCCCGCGCCGACGCGCAGGGCCACCCGCGCCGCGATCTCCCGGTCGTCGGTCGACGCGGTCGCCAGGACCCCCACCGGTGCCCGGTTCGCCACCAGGGCCGCCAGCGCCTCCGCGCGCGGGGCGATGAGGTGGTCGGCGTACTCCGGCCCGTCGAAGCGGTACACGGTGGACACCCCGTACCGACCGAGCAGGTCGACATCGGGCGTCGACCCGAACACCACCACCGACGGCTCGCCCCATCGTCGGGCCAGTGTCACCAACTCCAGGACGGGCTTGGTGACTGCAGCATCCGCGCCGACACCGCCGACCAGCACCAGGATCTCGGACATGACTGCGCCTCTCAGACGAACTTGTGGGTGGTCAGGAAGTCGACGAGCTTGACCCCGGCGTCGCCGTCGTCGGTGACGATCTCGCCCGCGGTGCGCGCCGGCCGGCGTTCCGCGTCCAGCACCGACGTCAGGGCCCGCTCGAGACCCACCTGATCCGCCGACAGCCCCAGGTCGGCCAGCGACCACTCGGTCACCGTCTTCTTCTTCGCCGACATGATCCCCTTGAACGTCGGGTACCGGGCCGGGTCGGTGCGGTCGGTCACGCTCACCACCACCGGGGTGCTCGCCTCGATCTGCTGCACCACCGTGTCGCCGTCCCGGGTGATCCGGACCGTCGAGCCGTCCACGGTCACCGACGACGCGTGGGTCAAGGCCGGAAGGTCCAGCCGGTCCGCGACCAGGGTCGGCACCACGCCACCACCGCCGTCGGTGGACGCCATCCCGAACAGGACGATGTCCGCGTCGAGCCGGCCGATCGCCGCGGCCAGCACCGCGGAGGTGGCGAAGACGTCCGAGCCGGCGATCGCCTCGTCCGTGACGTGCACGGCCTGGTGCGCGCCCATCTGCAGGGCCTTGCGCAGGGCGTCCACGGCGTCGGCCGGCCCCACGGTCAGCACGGTGACCTCACCGCCGTGGTTCTCGGCGATCTGCAGGGCCTGTTCGACGGCGTACTCGTCCAGCTCGGACAGCAGACCGTCGACCGCTTCCCGGTCGACGGTGCCGTCCGGCTCGAACGACCGATCGCCGGTCGAGTCGGGGACGTACTTGCAGGCGACGACGATGGTGGTCATGGATCTCCTGTTTGGGTGCAGTCGACCGGCCGCGGGACGGAAATCCGTCGCGGCGATCGAATATCGGTGGGGGCGCCCGCCCGCACCGGCTACGAGTGGGTGAAGTCGGCGGCGCGCTTCTCGACGAACGCGGCCATGCCTTCCTTCTGGTCGGCGGTCGCGAAGATGCTGTGGAACACGCGCCGCTCGAAGCGGATACCTTCGGCGAGAGTCGTTTCGTACGAACGGTTCACGGCTTCCTTGGCCATCGAGACGACCGGCGAGCTGTAGCCGGCGATGGTGGCCGCCGTCTTCAGCGCCTCGTCCAGCAGATCGGCCAGCGGCACGATCCGGGAGACCAAGCCGCTGCGCTCGGCCTCCTCGACGCCCATCGTCCGGCCGGTGAGCACCAGGTCCATGGCCTTGGCCTTGCCCACCGCCCGGGTCAGCCGCTGTGACCCGCCGATGCCCGGGATAACGCCGAGCCGGATCTCGGGCTGGCCGAATGTCGCGTTGTCGGCGGCCAGCAGGATGTCACACAGCATGGCCAGTTCGCAGCCACCGCCGAGGGCGTGCCCGGCGACCGCCGCGACGAGGGGGATGCGGACGTCGGCCAGCCGGTCCCACTCACGGAACAGGTCGTCGACGTAGACCCCCGGGAAACCCTGCGGCTGCATCTCCCGGATGTCCGCGCCCGCCGCGAACGCCCGCTCGGAGCCGGTGATGACGACTGCCCCGACATCGGGGTCGCGGTCCAGCTCGGTGACCGCGCCGACGAGTTCGAGCATGAGCTGCCGGTTGAGGGCGTTCAGGGCCTTCGGGCGGTTCAGGGTGATGAGCGCGACCCGCGGCGCCTGGGAGGGCCGCGACACCAGAATCGTCTCGTACTCGGTCATGGGGCTCCTACTTCGCTGTCGGACGGGACACGGACGGCAGGCCCGACCACGGGAAGACGGGTTCCGTGGCCGGGGCCGTGAACCAATGGTCGACCGAACCCACCGCGTCCAGCGTGGCGGGTCGCCATTGCGGGTTCCGGTCCTTGTCCACGACCTGGGCGCGGATGCCCTCCACCAGGTCCGGCTGCCGCAACGCGTGGCCCATCAGCGCGAACTCGACCTCGATGGCCTCGTCCAGGGTGCGGGCGCCGGCCCCCCGGATGGCCCGCAGCGCGACCGTCACCGAGGTGGGGCTGGCCGACCGGATCGCGGCGGCGTCCCGGGCGGCGGCGGGGTTCGCCTCGCGGTCCAGGCGGTCCAGGATGTCGGCGACGTCGCGGCCGACGTAGCACCGGTCGATCCACTCCCGTTCAGCTGCCAGTGCGCTGGCCGGTGGGTGCTGGGCGAAGGCCGCCAGCGCCGCCTCGACCCCGTCCTCGGCGACCGCGTCGGTCAGGGCGCCGAGATCGTCGGCGGGGACGAAGTGGTCGGCGAACCCGGCGAGGAGCGCGTCGGCCCCGGACATGGGTTGCCCGGTCAATCCGAGGTGCAGACCCAGCTGCCCGGGCGTCCGCGACAGCAGCCAGGTGCCGCCGACGTCCGGGATGACGCCGATGCCCACCTCGGGCATGCCGACGCGGGACCGTTCGGTCACGACCCGGTGCCCGGCGTGCGCCGAGATGCCCACGCCGCCGCCCATCACGATCCCGTCCATCAGCGCGAGCACCGGGCGGGGGAACCGTGAGATCAGCACGTTCAGCCGGTACTCGTCCCGCCAGTAGTCGATGGACGTCCCCGTGCCGGCCAGCGCGTCCGCGTGGATCGCCTTGATGTCGCCGCCCGCGCACAGGCCCCGTTCACCGGCGCCGTCGATGACGACCGCGGTGACGTCCCGGTCGGCCGCCCACTCCTGCAACGCGGCCGTGATGGTGTGGACCATCTCGTGGTTGATCGCGTTGAGCTGCCGCGGGCGGTTCAGGGTGATCCGCCCGATGCCGCGGTCGACGCGGATCAGGACCGAAGCATCGGCGGACGCCGGTGTGGTGCCGTTCGGGGCGATGGCGGTGGTCGCGGTCATCGGGCACCGACCAGGCCCCGCGAGACGACGACCTTCATGATCTCGTTGGTCCCCTCGAGGATCTGGTGCACGCGCAGGTCGCGCACGATCTTCTCGACGCCGTACTCGGCGAGATAGCCGTAGCCGCCGTGCAACTGGAGCGCGGCGTTGGCCACCTCGAAGCCGACGTCGGTGGCGAACTGTTTGGCCATGGCACACCGCGAGATGACGTCGGCGTGCGCGCCGTCGATGGCGCTCGCGGCGTGGCGGACGAGCAGTCGCGCGGCCTCCAGCTTGGTCGCCATCCCGGCGAGTTCGAACTGCACGACCTGGAACTGGTCGATGGTCCGGCCGAACGCGCGACGTTCGGCGGTGTAGCGGATCGCCTTCTCCAGGGCGGCCTGAGCGCCGCCCAGCGAGCTGGCCGCGATGTTGACCCGCCCGCCGTTCAGGCCGCTCATCGCGATGCGGAAACCCTGCCCCTCGTCGCCGAGCCGGTTGGCCGCGGGGACCCGGACGTCC
Source organism: Nakamurella flava (assembly GCF_005298075.1). NCBI lineage: Bacteria > Bacillati > Actinomycetota > Actinomycetes > Nakamurellales > Nakamurellaceae > Nakamurella > Nakamurella flava. Next base: position 457,118 of record NZ_SZZH01000006.1, on the reverse strand, counting down.
TCCATGACAACCTGACGGGTGGGCTGCGCGTTCCAGCCCATCTTGACCTCGTTGGGACCGAAAGACAGACCAGCGGAACCGTTCTCGACGATGAACGCGGTGATGCCATCGGCTCCGTCGGCGGAGGTGCGGGCCATCACCACGTAGACCTGAGTGCTCCCGGCCCCGGAGATGAACTGCTTGACCCCGTTGAGGACGTAGTCGTCGCCGTCGCGGACCGCCCGCGTACTGAGCGCGGCGGCGTCGGAACCGGCCCCGGGCTCGGTGAGGCAGTAGGAGCCGAGGTCCGCCATCGTCGTCAACGACGGGAGGTACTGCTGACGCTGCGCCGGGGTGCCGTACTTGTCGATCATCCAGGCGACCATGTTGTGGATCGAGACGTAGCTGGCGATCGACGGGCATCCGGTGGCGAGCGACTCGATGACCAGCGCCGCGTCCAATCGGGTCAGACCCGATCCCCCGACGTCTTCCCGCACGTACATACCGCCCATGCCGAGCTCCCCCGCCTTGCGCAGCACGTCCACGGGGAAGTGCTTGGTGCGGTCCCACTCGATCGCGTTCGGGGCGAGGAACTCGTCCGCGAACTGCCGGGCGACCTCCGCCAGCGCCTGCTGGTCCTCGGACAGTTCACACACGGCTACCTCCGGTGGTGGCTTGTTGCTCGGCTCTCCGATTATCGGATGTCCGAGCAATTGTTCGCAAGGTTGTGAGGGCAGCGGCACCGGTCACAGCCCGGACAGGGCGGTGACCGACCGTCAGCCCAGGCGGACGTTGATCTGCTTGGTCTGGGTGAAGCCCTCGATCGCGCCCTCGAGCGAGAACTCCCGGCCGATACCGGACTGCTTGTAGCCCCCGTAGGACTGGCCGATCACCTGTCCGCCGCCCTGGTTGACCTGCACCCAGCCCGACTCGATACGGTGCGCGGTGTCCAGCGCGGCCGTCAGGTCCCGCGACCAGATGTAGGCGGCCAACCCGTAGTGCGAGTCGTTGGCCATCCGCACGACCTCGTCCCGGTCGGTCCACGGGATCGCCACCAGCACCGGCCCGAAGACCTCCTCACGGGCGATCCGCCAGGTGTTGTCCACGCCTCCAAGGATGGTCGGCGACTGGTACCAGCCGTCCAGCCCCTCGGCCCGGTACGGCCCACCCTCCAGGGCGACCCGGACCCCGGGTTGCGCCCGTCCGTCCCGCACGTAGTCCAGGACCGAGCGGTACTGCTTCTCGTTGATCAGCGCACCCATGTCGGTCGCGTCGTCCAGCGGGTCCCCGACCACCAGCTCGGCGGCCCGCGCGGCCACCGCGTCGAGCACTCTGTCGTAGACGTCGGCGTGCACGAACAACCGCGACCCGGCGGTGCAGGACTGGCCCTGCCGGGTGAAGCGCATGCCCAGCAGCACACCCTCGACGGTCTCGGCCAGCCGGTCGTCGGCCGCCGCGTCCGGGAACACGATCGTCGGGGACTTCCCGCCCAGCTCCAGGGAGGTGTGCGCGATCCGTTCACCGGTGACCGCCGCGACGTGCCGGCCGATCTCCGTCGAGCCGGTGAACGAGACCTTGTGCACGTCCGGATGCCGGACCAGGGCCTCCCCGACCACCGAACCGCGGCCGGTGACGACGGTGAGCACCCCGGGAGGCAGGAACCGGTTGGCGATCTCCACCATCCGGATGATCGTCAGCGGGGCGTCCTCGGCCGGCTTGAGCACGATGCTGTTGCCCGCGGCGAGCGCGGCCGGCACCTTCATTCCGGCGATCATCAGCGGCGAGTTCCACGGCAGGATCCCGGCCAGGACGCCCAGCGGTTCCCGCCGGGTGTACTGCAACTGGTCGGCGCCGGCCGGCAGCACGGTGCCCTTGAACTCGCCGGCGACGCCGCCGAAGTATCGGAACAGGTTGACCAGGGTCTGCGACTCCGGCCGCGCCTGCGGACGGATCGCGTTGCCGGTGTCGGCCGCCGTCAGCACCGCCAGTTCCTCGGCCGCGTCCTGCAGGGCGTCGGCGATCCGGAGCAGCGCGATCTGCCGGTCCTTGAAGTGCAGGTCGCGCCAGCCGGGCAGGGCCCGGTGCGCGGCGGCCACGGCCCGGTCGACGTCGGCCTGGTCCGCCCGGGGCACCCGACCCAGCACCGTGCCGCGCCGGCCCGGGCAGTGGACGTCCGCCCACTCACCGCTGCCGGCCGCCACCGGCTGGCCGTCGATGATCATCGGATGATCGGCCACCGGGGGGAGGGGGGCGATCGTCATCGGTTGTCCTCGCTGTCGGAAGAAGCGGCCGGGCCGAGCGAGCCGTCGACGAGCTTGACCAGCGATGCGGTGTCCTTGCCGCCCCAGCCCAGCTCGATCAGGCTCGCCAACTGGCCCATCACCTGTTCGGCCAGCGGCAGGTCGGTCGCGGTCTCGCGGCCGGCCTGAAGGGCCAGGCCCAGGTCCTTGCTCATCAGGGTCACGGCGAAGCCGCCGTCGAAATCGCGGTTCACTGCGGCGGTCTCGACCACTCCGGGCACCGGGTACCAGTTCCGCAGCGGCCAGCTGTCGCCCGAGGAGACCGTGGCGATGTCGTAGAAGGTCCGGGCGTCCAGGCCCAGCCGTTGCGCGAGCACGGCCCCTTCGGCCAGCCCGGCCGTGTTGATGGCGAGCATCATGTTGTTCGCCAGCTTGGCCGACTGCCCGCTGCCGGGACCGCCGGCGTGGAAGACCCGGCCGGCCATCGCGTCGATGACATCGGCGACCAGCGCGAGCGTTTCGTCCGACCCGCCGACCATGAAGGTGAGCTTCCCCGCCTCGGCACCGAAGACGCCGCCGGACACCGGGGCGTCCAGGAAGCGGAACCCCCGGGCGGTCACCTGCTCGTGCAGCTCCCGGGCGGTCGCGATGTCGATGGTCGAGCTGTCCACGACGACGCTGCCGGGGGCGAGGTGGTCGAGCACGCCACCGGGATCGAGCAGGGCCGACCGCACGAACCGGCCGGCCGGGAGCATGGTGAAGACGACCTCGGCGTCGGCGACCGCCTGGGCGGCGCCGGTGGCGACGATGACGCCGAGTCCCGCCGCGCGGGCGCGGGCCCCCTCGACCAGGTCGAATCCCACGACCTGGTGGCCGGCCCGGACCAGATTCGCGGCCATCGGTGTACCCATGTTGCCCAGACCGATCCACGCGACCTTCATCGCCAGCTCCTCTGTCGTCGATGACCGGGGAAGAGGCGCCGCCGAGCGGCGCCGCCGCTGACAGTCCACTCCCGGAGTGCGACGCCGTCCAGCGGCGAAGCTGCACGCCGCCTGTGCAACGATGCACACCCATCGCCCCCGACGAGCCTCAAGGCGAGGTGACACGGATGACCCGTCCCGACGATCTGCTCCTGCTGTTGGAGGTCGCCCGCTACGGGTCGTTCGCGGCCGTCGGTGCGGCGCTCGGGGTCGAGCACACGACCGTCTCGCGGCGCATCACCGCCCTGGAACGCGACCTCGGCGGGCCGGTCGTCATCCGCACACCCGGCGGCTGCACCCTCACCGACCTCGGACTGGACCTGCTGGAGAGCGCCGAACGCATCGAACGGACCATGGCGGACGTCACCCGGCGGGCCACGTCCCCGCACGACCCGCCTTCCACCCTGACCGGGATGGTGCGGGTGGCCGCCCCCGAGGGGTTCGGCTCCTGCTTCGTGGCCCCGCTGGCCGCCCGCCTGCGCCGGGCCCATCCGAAACTCCGCATCGAGGTGGTGACCGCGACCCGGCCTCTGGTCCAGGGGGTCGGGTCCGACATCGAGGTCGGCGTCGGACTGCCCGCCTCCCCGCGGGTGCGGACCCACCTGCTCACCCCGTACTCACTGGGGCTGTACGCCACCGACGAGTACCTCGCCGCCGCGGGACACCCGCAGTCGCGGGAGGACCTGGCCGGGCACTCCCTCGTCTACTACGTCGACTCGTTGCTGCGGGTCGACGATCTCGACCTGCTCGATCGCTTCCTGTCCGGCGGGACCCCCGACATCGGTTCCACGAGCGTGTACGCCCAGCTGGAAGCGACGGTCGCGGGCGGCGGGATCGGGGTGCTGCCCCATTTCCTGGCCGTCCGGCGGCCGACGCTGCGGCGCGTGCTGGCCGACCAGGTCGACATCGCCCTGCAGTTCCGTGTCGCCCTGGCACCGCGCGCACTCCGACGGTCGGCAGCCACCGCCGTCCTGCAGATGCTGCAGCGCGAGGTCGCCGACCGTCGCCACGAGCTGATGGCGACCTGATCAGACCGGGAGGCTCGGACCGTCGGGCCCGGGCGACGGAGCGATCGGGGCGACCCGCCGACCCCGGAGCTCCGACGCCGAATGGCCGAAGAGGCGTCGGAAGACGCGGTTCATGTGGGACAGGTCGCTGAACCCCCACCGCGCGGCCGCCTCGGTCAGGGAGACGTGCGGTTCGGCGGCGAGCATGTCGGCGCAGTACCGGGCCCGCGTCGACATCACCATCTGCCCGAACGTGCACGGCCCGTCCTCGTACAACTGATGGAGTCGACGTACCGAGATCCCGAAGTTCCGGGCCACCGCCTCCGGGCGCACGTCGGCGTACTCGATGTTCAGTTCGACGTAGTCGTCGATGCTCCGCCGGATGCTCTCGGCGATGCTGGTGTGGTCGTCCTCGACCGCCGACCCGTCCAGGGCCGACGCCAGCGCACAGATGGCCGCGGACCCCGCGGCTGCGGCCTCCGAGGTGAGGTGCGGTCCCTCCGTCCACAGCGAACGCATCGTCTGGGTGAGCACCCGGCCCATCCCGTGCGAGGCGGAGAAGGTCCGCGCGGTCAACGACCGGCCGGGGGAGGTCAGACCCCCCGCCGCCTCCAGCGGCAGACGGAAGGAGACGGTCCGCCACGACTCGAGGTAGTCGAGAGTGAACGGTCGGGACGCGTCGACCAGCGAAAACGTGCCGGGACCCGACAGGCAGGTCCGACCGTCCTGGGACACCACCGACCGGCCCCGGAGCTGCAGGTTGATGAACAGCACCGGATGGTCCATGGCGGCGACCTGGGCGCGACCGTGGCGCAACTGCTGTTCGCAGGACTCCACCTCGGCCGCGTTGGTCGATCCGATGGGCAGACTGTCCACCCACCCCGGGAGGCCCGGCCGATCCCATCGGTCGCGGCCGGCCCCCCGGGCGGCCGGGTTCAGCGTGGTGAAGGCCGCGCACACCACCTCACGCCAGTACGCGTACTGCTCGGCGGGTGGCTTGTCGTCCGTCTGCCACCGGCGCAGGGATCCAGGGGACGATCGCTCGATCGCGGTCACGTCACCTCACCTCCCTGTCCGGAGCCACGTCAGGCCGAGACGCGGCCCTCGCCGGCGGCCAGCGGGTCGTAATTCGGGTTCAGCAGCATCTCGTGGAGATGGCGGCGTCGCACCCCCATGTTGCCCCCGTCGTAGACGGGAAGACACAACACGTCCTGCATGATCGGCCCCATGGCCGTCCGGTCGCCGTAGGCGTCGACGCCGACCAGTCGCATCGCGTCGTACACCGTCTGGACGGACAATTCCGAATTGTAGATCTTGGACATGTTGGACAGCTCTCGGTCCAGACCGCCCGTGACATCGAACTGGTGCGCGGCCTTCCACGCGAAATAGCGGCCGACCTCGATGCGCGTCTTGATGTCCGCCAGCATGTAGCCGGCGTTCTGGTGCTCCAGCACCGGGACCGACCCGGACCGCTTCTCGGTGCGGGTGAATTCGTAGGCGATGTCGAACGCGGCCCGCATCCGGCCTACCGCGGCGGCGGCGATGCTCGAGCACGTCCACGAGAACGCGCCCTTGGTCAGCGCCATCCCGTCGCCGGGCCGGCCGATCATGTTGGACAGCGGGACACGCACGTCCTTCAGTTCCACCACCGGGGAGTTCGTGGCCAGGTGACCCCAGGTGTCGATGATTCCGCTGACCTCCAGGCCAGGGGTGCCCTTCTCGACGACGATGATCGCCAGCGACTCGCTCGGCGGCTTGCTGGGGTCGGTGCGACAGACCACGCTGATCAGGTCGGCGCCCTCGTCATCCCAGCCAGAAGCGTTGGTGGTGTACGCCTTCCGGCCGTTGATGACCCACTCGTCACCGTCCTGCACCGCGAAGGTCTGCACGCCGTACGCCGGGTCCGGATGGTCGAAGTTGGCCCCGCCGGCGTATTCGGTGAAGGCGATGGCCCCCAGCGCCGGACTGCCGTCCAGGAACGGCGCGAAGAAGCGCTCCCGTTGCTCCGGGGTGCCCGCCTTGACGATCGGGTACAGGCCGAGGCCGGTACCGAGGATGGCGGTGGGCGTGTTGATCTCGACGCGGGCCAGCTCCTCGCAGGCCAGGGCGAACTGGAGATTGGTGAACCGGTGACCCCCGTCTTCGGCCGGGACGAGCCCCTTGACGAATCCGGCGTCGACCATCTGCTGATAGAACGGCTTCAGGGCCCGGAATCGGTCAAGTGGATCGGTCATTCCGGCCAGCGCCGGCGTCACCTGCGACAGCACCGTGTCGGCGAATTCCCTTGCCTGCTTCTTCAGGCCGAGTTCGGCCTCGCTGAGAGTGAAATCAATGGCCATGGCATTCTCCTCCGGGCCGGCCTGCCGCCCGGCGGCAGGCTTTCGGTTTCCGGAGATCCTGGAACGCGCCCGGTGTGACCGCGAGGACGAGAATGCAACCGACTGGAACCAGCGCGCAGCGTTGTGATCGACACCCCAGGCCGCCGGACCACGACGACGCACCGCGCTGCACCGACCCCGCAGAGCGACGGTCCGTCCATCGCAGCTCAGTACGAGTACAACGTCCCGCTGGTCACGCGTCGCCCGGAGACGATGGCCACCCCGGCCGACGTGCCGATCAGGTCGGCACCGGCGGCCAGCAGGTCGCGGACCTGCTCGACCGTCTTCACCCCGCCGGATGCCTTGACGCCCACGGACGTCGGCACGGCCGCCCGCAGGTAGGCGATCGTCGCCGGATCGGCGAAGCCGACCGATCCACTGGAAGCGGGCGCCACGAACGCCGCACCCGACTCGACCGCGGTCCCTACCGCGATCTCCCGTTGCCGCGGATCGAGCAGGGGGAGTTCCAGCAGCATCTTGATGCCGACCGGGGCCGCGGCCTGAACGACCGCGGCGAGGTCGGCCGCGAACTCGGGCCGACGGCTGGACAACAGCAGGGACACGTTGACGGTGAGGTCCAGTTCGTCCGCACCGGCGTCGATGAGGGCCCGCACCTCGGCCACCCGGGATGCGGTCGGCGCCGCCCCGTACGGATAGTCGATCATCGACCCGATACGGGCCGAGCCGCCGCTGCGCCGCAGCTCGTCGCGGGCCGCCCCGACCCAGCACGGCGGGACGTAGGCGGCGTCGAAGCCGTACTCGGCCACCTCGCGGACGTGCTGACGCACCCGGTTCTCGGTGATGGCCTGGCCGATGAGCGTGTGCTGGATACGTCCGGCCAGTTGCTCGCGGGGCAGCAGCCGGGCCGAAGCGGAGGCATCCTCGGACACGGTGTGGTCCTCCCGGAGTCCTGACTGCCGGTGCGGGCGCACCCATGGTCGGGTCGTCCCCAGTGTCCGGCCCGGCGGACAGTCTGGCACGCGACCAGCCCGGGGGCGGTCCGGGCTAAGGTCCCGGTCATGCGGATCCTGTCCATTCAGTCGTCGGTCGCCTACGGGCACGTGGGCAACAGCGCGGCGGTGTTCCCGTTGCAGCGTCTGGGGCACGAGGTGTGGCCCGTCTCGACCGTCCAGTTCTCCAACCACACCGGCTACGGCGCATGGCGCGGGCAGGTCTTCGAGCCGGCCATGGTCGCCGAGGTGATCGCCGGTATCGAGGACCGCGGGGCGCTCGGCACGGCCGATGCGTTGCTGACCGGATACCTGGGGTCCCCCGGGGTCGCCGAGGTCGTCCTGCAGACCCTGACCCACCTGCGTGAACTGAACCCGACGGTCCGGTACTGCTGCGACCCGGTGATGGGCGACGTCGGCCGCGGCATGTTCGTGCTGCCCGGTCTGCCCGAACTGATCCGCACCACCGTGGTCCCGGCCGCCGACGTCGTCACCCCCAACGCCTACGAGCTGTCCTTCCTCGCGTCCGGGATCGACCCGACAGCCACCCCGACCACCGACGAGCAGATCCGGGTGCACGAGTCGGTGCGCACCATCGAAGGAGTCCTGGCCGCGGTCGACGCCGTCCGGGCGCTCGGCCCGTCGACCGTACTGGTGACCTCCGTGGAGCACGCCGGAGTGGCCGACGACGAGATCGGCCTCATCGCCGTCGACGACACCGGCGCCTTCGAGGTGGCCACTCCCCGGCTGCCCCTCTCGGTCAATGGCGCCGGCGATGTCACCGCCGCCGTCTTCCTCGCCCACCTGTCCGCCGGGGTCGAGACCGCCCTCGCCCGGGTGGCGTCCACCGTCTTCGACATCCTCGACGCCACCCGGGAGGCCGGGACCCGCGAGATCCAGCTCATCGCCGCCCAGGACCAGATCGCCCACCCGTCGGCCCGTTTCCCGGTGCGCCGCATCCGCTGACCGTCCGGCGTTGCGGCGAGTGGTGCCGGGGCAGCTGTCTGAGCTGCTGAAGCACCACGTTCTCGGCCCCGGCCGGGGTCAGTCCAGGTACCGCGTCGCCCCTTCGCGGACGGCGGCGGCGACCCGGTCCAGGGCCGGGGACCGCAGCTTCCACTGCTGCCAGAAGAGGACGACGTCGATACCACGATCCGCGTCGAATTCGACGAGTTCGCCGCGGGCGAGCAGCTCGGCGCTCTGTTGGCGCGGCAGCAGACCCCACCCGAAGCCGGCGGCGACGGCGGCCATGAACTCCGACGACGCGGGGACGGCGTGGATGGGCGGGTCGAGCGGCTGCCCGGCACCCGTCCGTACCCGCCGCTGCAGGTAACGGTGCTGCAGGGTGTCCTTGCGGTCGAAGATCAGCAGGGGCGCCTCGGCCAGTGCGGCGCGGGTGACGCCATCGGCGAACCAGCGATCGACGAAGGTCGGCGCGGCCACCGGCCGGTACCGCAGCGAACCGAGACGGATCACCGAACAGCCGGGAACGGGGTCGGCCTGCGTGGTGACCGCGGCCATCACCGTGCCGTCACGAAGCAGCTCGGCGGTGTGGGATTCGTCGTCGCTCCGCAGATCGAAGCAGATCTCCGAGGCCAGGGGACCGAGTGTGGGCAGGATCCAGGTGGCCAAGGAGTCGGCGTTGACGGCCAGCGGTAGTGACGGCGGCCGACCGGGCGCGTCGTCGGCGCCGAGCAGTGCGGCGGTGTCGCCCGCCAGCAGGTCGACCTGCCGGGCCAGCCGCACCATCGCCTCCCCGGACGGGGTCAGGCGGACCGGTTTGCTGCGGACCAGCAGCACCCGACCGGCCGTGGCCTCCAACGCCTTCAGACGCTGGCTGATCGCGGACGGCGTGAGGTGCAGGGCCCGCGCCGCGCCGTCCAGCGTGCCCGCCTCGGCGATGGCGCCGAGCGCTCGCAACTGGGCCAGGTCCAGATCCACCCCCTCAGGCTAGGTGAAGCTCGGCTTCAGATCCTGAAGAATCCTGAGCTGGACCGGTGACGTTCGTGATCCGTAGCGTCGCGGCCGTGACCCCAGCACTGCCCGCCGCGCTCGCCGGCCTCGGCTTCGGCCTGTCCCTCATCGTCGCCATCGGTGCTCAGAACGCCTTCGTCCTGCGCCAGGGGCTGCGCGGCGAACACGTCGGACCCGTCGTCGCCGTCTGCGCGATCTCCGACCTCGTACTGATCATGGCCGGGGTCGCCGGGGCGGGGACGCTCGTGTCGGCGGTCCCGTGGCTGCTCACCGTCATCCGCTACGCCGGGGCCGCGTTCCTCTTCGCCTACGGCCTGCTCGCCGCCCGCCGCGCCCTGCGGGGTGGCGCGCTGATCACCGATCCTTCAGGTGCAGCAACGGCTCTGGGCGTCACCCTCGCCACCGTCCTGGCCCTCACCTGGCTCAACCCGCACGTCTACCTCGACACCGTGGTGCTACTCGGATCCATCTCCGGCACCCACGGCGACCAGCGCTGGTGGTTCGCCGCGGGGGCGGGTCTCGCGAGCATCCTGTGGTTCACGGCGCTCGGCTACGGCGCCCGCCTGTTGCGACCGGTCTTCGCCCGCCCGGCGGCGTGGCGGGTCCTGGACGGCTTCATCGCGGCCGTCATGTTCACCCTGGCCGTCTCGCTGGTGCTGTCGGCCTGAGCCGGTCGACATCTCGGCCGCCCCGGACGCCGACGATCCCCGCCGACGCTGACCAACGATGCGATTCGAGGCCGGGTGGGGACCGTGGGCGACGACATGATCAGCGCCAGCGACCCCGGGCGGCGTCGACCGTCAGGCCACGTCCTTGGCCGCCGCCACCGCGAGACGGTCCACCAGGTCGTTCATCTCGTCCCCGGAGTGGCCCTTGACCCAGCGGAACGAGACGTCACCGCGATCGTTGACGGCGGTGATCAGCGGCTCCCAGAGGTCGCGGTTGGCGACCGGCTTCTTGGCACTGGTCTGCCAGTCGCGGGCGAGCCAGCCCTTCCACCAGCCGTCGCGGAAACAGTTGACGACGTAGGTCGAGTCGCTGACCACGACCAGCGGCCCGTCCAATGCAGTCACGGCTTCCAATGCGGCTTGGATCTCCATGCGCTGGTTGGTCGTGGGCTTCGCGCCCCCACTGGCCTGCCGACCGTCCCTGGTCGCCCACGCCCAGCCGCCGGGGCCCGGGTTGCCGGAACACGCACCGTCCGTCCACACCTCGAGAGCGTCGGTGGGCGCGACCATGTCGGCCGGCCGCGGTCGCTTGGCCCGGGCTCCGGCACTCCCAGCCGTGCGGGCTCGGGAGGCCGGCGCCGCGGACGGCTGGTCGGCCGCGGCGGCGACCGCCGGGTCGACGTCGGCCAGGGGAAGCAGCCCGTCGGGGGTCTCCGCGCAGTCCTGGTGCCCCCAGCGGGAACCGATCCGGCCGATCGGCGCGCCCGGTTCGACGGAGCGGCCGCAACCGGGGCAGGTGGTGGCGTACTTGGCGGTGAGAGGCACCGAACCACCTTAGGTGCGCCCGAGCACCCCAGGAACTCGACCGGTCGCCGCCCGGCGGGCCACCAGCCGCGGGCCCACCACGACGACCGCGACCCCGACCAGGAGCAGCGCCCCGCCGACCAGCGTGGTCAGTCGGATCTGCTCGTCCAGCAGCAGCGAGCCGGCCAGCAGGCCGACCACCGGGACCAGCAACGTGAACGGGGCCACGATCCCGGCCGGATACCGCCCCAGCAGACCGTTCCACACCGTGTAGCCGACCAGACTGGCCAGGACCACGGTGTAGACGGTCGAGAGCACCGCCGGCCACCCGATATGCGTCAGCGCCTGGCCGATCGCGGCGGGTCCGTCGATGAGCACCGACAGCGCCAGCAGGGGCAGCGGAACGAAGATGCTGCCCCAGACGGTCAACCCCAACCCGGACGCGCCGGAGCACCGCCGGGCGGCGACGTTGCCCGCTCCCCAGCACGCCGCGGCGGCCAGACAGAGCGCGATCCCGACGGCGGGAGTCGCGCCCGACTGGCCCGCGCCGACGACCACGAGACCACCCACGGCGACGGCCAAACCGATCAACTGGACCGGACGGGGCCGTTCCCGCAGGACCACCGCAGCAACGGCCACCGTGAACAGCGCTTGGGCCTGCAGCAGCAGCGAGGCCAGCCCCGAGGCCAGCCCGACTGCCAGAGCCGAGTACAGGAAACCGAACTGACCGGCCGACATCAGCAGACCGACCGCGGCCAGGTCACGCCATTTGACCTGGGGGCGCGGCACGAATGGCACCACCAGACAGATCACCGCGAACCGCAGGGCCGCGAACAACAGCGGCGGCACCCCCGGGAGCCCGACGTGGATGACGACGAAATTGACCCCCCAGATCACCACGACCATCAGGGCCAGGCAGATGTCCTTCGTACGCACCCATCGATCAGACCCCGCGGTCACACGGAAATCCAGCAACGTTTGCTGCTGTGGATTCAGTAGCCTCGCTACATGATCGAGGCGTCCCTGCTCCGCGCGCTCGTCGTCCTGGAGGCCACGGGGACGGTCGCCTCCACGGCCGACGCCCTGGGCTACACCCCGTCCGCGGTGTCGCAACAACTCAAGAAGTTGGAACGTGACCTCGGTGTGGAACTCACCGAGCGGGTCGGCCGCGGCATCGTTCTCACCCCCGCAGGCCGGGTCACCGCCGCCCGCGCCCGGACAGTGCTGGACAGTCTCGAAGCCCTGCGTGCCGAGGTCACCACCGCTGACAGCCTCGACGGTCGGATCGCCCTCGCGACGTTCTCGACGGCCGAGCGAGGCCTCGTGGCCGAGGCGTCGGCGCGACTGCACGCCACCGCACCGCAGGTCGACCTGCACGTCATCGAACGCGACCCCCCGGAGGCCACGGCGGCCCTCGAGCGCGGCGAGGTCGATCTCGCCCTGCTGCACAGCTGGGTCGGCCTCCCCGCGCACCTTCCGCCGCAGATCGCGACCGAGCTCCTCGGCGAGGACGTCGCCGATCTGGCCGTCCCCGCCCACCACCGCTTCGCCGATCGCAACCGGGTCGCCGCCGACGAACTGGCCGACGAGACGTGGGCGTCGGTGCATACCGGGTCGGTGTGCCACCAGTGGCTGCTGCAGATGTCCGCCGGGTCGGGGCGCGCACCCCGGGTGCGCTACTGGTCGAGCGAATTCGCCTCCCAGCTCGCCTACGTGGCGGCCGGCTCGGCCGTCGCCCTGATCCCCCGGCTGGGTCGCGGCCCCGTGCCTCCCGAGGTCCGGATGGTCCCCGTGGTGGATCCCACGCCACGCCGCCCCGTCGTGCTGGCCTGGCGGACCACCCGGGAGCACGACCCCCTCGTCCGGCGTCTGCGGTCCGTGCTGCTGGAGGTCGGACGGCGCCAACTGCCAGGGCCCGGTGCGACCACCGAACGGGGAACGCTACCTTCCAGCCTGTCCGGCGACTAGGCGGTGGTGGGCCGGTCAGTCGACGAACGACCAGTGCACCGTCAACTCGACGGCGACGTCGGTCTCCCCCGCGGCCACTGGCATGGACTGGCGCGAGAATGCACCAGTGGATTGGGGTATCCAGTCTGGGTGGCCGCCCCCCGGAGCCTCCTGCACCGACTGCACCGGGCCCAACCGCCGACCGGCCAGTCCGGCCAACTGCTCGGCCCGGGCCTTCGCGTCGGCGAATGCGGCATCCCGCGCCTGGGCCAAGGCCTGCCCGGGCGAGCCCGGCGTCATCGACAGGTTGTCGATGCGGACGCCCTCGGCGCCGAGCGTGGCGATGTCGCCCAGGAGCCGATCCAGGCCGTGCACCCCCACCACCCGGACGATCAGCCGCTGGCCGGCCTGATAACCGGCCAGCCGTGGCTGTCCATGGTTGTGGTCCCACGCCGGACCCAGACTGAGATTGGTCGTCCGGACCGACCGGGATTCCACCCCACCGTCGGCCAGGATCGTCAGGAGCGCGGTCACCGTCTGCGCCACCGTCGTGAAGGCCTCCCCCAGCTGGGCGCGGGTGACCTCGACCGCCAGGTTGATCTGCACCTGGTCGACCGCCGCCGCCGCGGTCCCCGATCCGACGACGGTAATGCCTGTCCGTTCGCTCATTGCGTCTCCCCCAGATCCGCGGCCGACAGCCGTTCGGGCAGCCCGAACAGGGCGAACAGCTTGGTGTCGAGGAACGAGGTGATGTGGGCGATCCGCCCGTCCCGCAGCTCGAGAACCTGGATGGCCCAGGCGAACCAGCCGCCCTGCGGGTCGCGACGGTACTGGGCGAAACCGGGCAGCCCGTTGACCTGCACCGCGCGGAGAACGGAACCCTCGCACTCGGCGCCGGGCCCGACATACCAGGCGATGAGATCGTCGCGGCCCTGCAGCCACAGGCTGAACGGGGGCATGTTCTGGGTGGCGTCCTCATGGAGCAGCGCGACCAGCTGTGCCATGTCGTAGCGCTCGAAAGCATCCACGTACCGCTCCAGCAGCGCGCGGTGCTCGTCCTCCAGGTCACCCACTCCCGCGGGCGGCCCGTCGTCCTGTTCCGGCAGGGTGGACAGAGTCGCCCGGGCGCGCTGCAGGGCACTGTTGGCGGACGCGACGGTGGTGTCGAGCAGTTCGGCGACCTCGGCCGCGGACCAGCGCAGGACGTCGCGCAGGATCAGCACCGCCCGCTGCCGGGGCGGCAGGTGCTGCAGAGCGGCGAGGAAGGCCAGCCGGACGGAGTCCCGGACGGCCGCGACCTCGGCCGGGTCGGGAGCCGCGGCGCCGAAGATCATCCGGTCCGGGATGGGCTCGATGAACGTGCTCTCGGTGAGCGGGGCGCCCAGGGACTCGATGACCGGGCGGCCCGGCCCCTGCAGATCCATCGGCCGGGCCCGCCGGTTGCGGCCGTTCAGGGCGTCCAGGCAGACGTTCGTGGCGATCCGGTACAGCCAGGACCGCAGGCTCGACCGCCCCTGGAACCCGTCGGCCGACTTCCAGGCACGCACCATCGTGTCCTGGACGGCGTCCTCGGCCTCGAAGACCGAGCCCAGCATCCGGTAGCAGTAGCCGGTCAGTTCGGACCGGAACGGCTCGATGTCCTCGATGGTCGGGGGTTCGGGGCGGGATCCCTCGGCGTCGGACCTGGTGGGGGCGGTCAGGGTCATGCGGCGGAGTCCTTCCTCGCACTACCGGCACTGCCCGGCCCGCGGGCCGGACTGACCCCGCCAGCATAGGGAGGGGGACCGACAACGGTCAGAGTCCGAGCGACTCCAACCGTGCGGTCCACTCGTCCTGGATGTCCTCGGTGTCACGATCGCAGTCCCACATCGCCATCAACTCCTGGCGGGTGGCCTCGGGCAGCGCCTGGTAGCGGGCGGTCCAGGCCTCGTTGTCGACCTGCCAGTACCCGACGACCTTGTACGCCGTGCAGGGCAGACGCAGCTCGTGACGCAGGTGGCGGCGGACCCCGCGCATGGTCCGGGTCTCACCGGCCACCCAGATGTAGCCGGGTCCGGTGGGGCGTTCCGCGGTCCGGACGACCTGTTCGAGGCAACTGGCCCGCTGGCCGTTGCCGCCGTAGACCCAGCAGATGTCGATGTCGTCGTGGACGGGGATCTGCTGCCGGTCGGCGGCGGTCGGCACCTCGAGGACGGCGCGCGTCCGCACACCGGGCGGGGTCTGCTCCAGCAGACGAGCGGCGGCAGGCAGACCGGCAGCGTCGGCGACGATCAGCTGCCAGGCCATGTCCGGCGGCGGTGCGTACAGGGCGTCCGGGGTGTTGAGGCCGACCAGGTCGCCCGGCTTCGCCGTGCGCGCCCAAGCCGCGGCGACACCGCCGTCGTGCAGGACCATGTCGATGGTGACCGTGCCCGCTCCGGGGTCGACCGCCCTGACCGTGTAGGTCCGCATCGGGCCCGGCTCGACGCCGTCGGGGTAGTCCCAGCCGGTCGCGGTCGCGGTCGGGAGTACCGGTTCGGTCTGGCCTGCGGCCGGCAGGAACAGCCGCACGTACTCGTCACCGACCCCCGTACTGCGGAAATCGGCGAGTCCGGGCCCGCCGAGGACGACCCGGGTCATCACCGGGGTCAGCCGGCGGACGGAGACCACCTCGGCCCGGAAGATGCGGGGCGGGAGGGCGACGGAGTCGGACATGGGGCAAGGCTAGCCTTACCAACCCTGAAAGGAACAGGGGCTCGTCGCGGTTGTGCAGCCGTTCACATCCCGACCGGGCCGATCCGTCAGCCGGCCAGGTCGGCGAACCGCGAGTAGTGCAGCTGGTGGGCGACGGCGATCGTCGTGGTGGGGCCGTTCCGGTGCTTGGCGATGATGAGGTCGGCCTCACCCGCGCGCGGGTCGTCGGCCTCCCAGGCGTCCGGTCGATTGACCAGGATGACCATGTCGGCGTCCTGCTCCAGCGATCCCGATTCACGCAGGTCGGACAGCATGGGGCGCTTATCGGTGCGCTGTTCGGGACCACGGTTCAGCTGGGAGATCGCGATGACCGGCACTTCGAGTTCCTTAGCCAGCAGCTTCATCTGGCGCGAGAACTCCGAGACCTCCTGCTGCCGGGACTCGACGCGCTTCCCCGAGGTCATCAGCTGCAGGTAGTCGAGCACGATGAGCTTGAGGTTGTTGCGCTGCTTGAGGCGGCGGGCCTTGGCCCGGATCTCCATCATCGTCATGTTCGGGGAATCGTCGATGTAGAGCGGTGCGTCGGAGATCTCCGTCATCCGCCGGACGATCTTCTGCCAGTCCTGCTCGCTCATCGTGCCCGCACGCATCTGCGACAACCGGATGCCCGCCTCGGCCGACAGCAGACGCATCGTGATCTCGGTCTTGCTCATCTCGAGAGAGAAGACGACCGCCGCTTGGCGGTGTTTCACCGATGCGTGCCGCGCGATGTCCAGGGCGAGCGTCGAATTGTGGGTCGGGACCATGGCGCGACCGGCCAGGTACAGGTGGTCGATGTTGTCCACCTGTACGCAGCGGACCGGCACGGACGGGATCGGGCGCACGTCGGTGATATAGCGCGAGTTCCGGCGAGCCGGCGAGGTCGCGCGGTCACGCTCCTTGTGCACCAGCTGTTTCCGCGGGAGAGCGAAGACTTCCTCTGACGAACGGAAGTTCACGGTGTAGCAGACAGACCGGTCCGCGTTCCGACCGTTGACCGCCTTGGTCATCACGCTGCTGCGGTAGCCGAGGCTCAGGATCAGCTCGTGGACGTCGGCCGCTAGACGCTTGTCGGTCACCGCGAACTGCACTTGTCCGCCCGGACTCACGGTGCCATCGGAATCGAGCAGACCAGCCAGCAGAGCCCGACGCTGCGCCTCGGACCCCCGCAGGTAGATGGCCGGGATGTGCTTGTCACCGAGGACACCAAGGGTGCGCAACTTCGCCTGGACACTGCCGCGGGTTAGTCGGCAGTCCCGGCACATGGCTAGACCGGATGACGGGGAACCACAGTGGACACAGGTCGGAGGCACGGTCACACCGATGCCCTTGGCCCGCCCACCACAACTGCGGCCGCAGGTACGCACCTGCGAGGTCTGGGGAACGAAAGACTTGGCGCAGACCACACAGAGCCGAGGCTCGACGGCGGGCTCGGCGGGCAGTCGCAGGCCGTAGCGCAGGTTGCCCAGCGGGACCACGACGATGCCCTCGGCCTCGATGAACATGGCCACCTCGGGATCAGCCGAGGTGTAGGAGGCGGAGTCGGTGGTGCCGTCGCCCAACCAGTAGCCCAGCGTGTACGGCGGGATCGGCAGATCAGCGGCGGGCAGCTGCAGCGGAGCGGCGGTACGGACCGAGTGGTTGAGCCGAGCGTCGGCGGTGTCCAACCGGACGGTGCGGGCAATCTCGGCGGTGGTGCGGACCTCGGGGAGGACCCGTTGCGGACGCCCGGCGCGGGCCTCCTGCGCTGCGCGGCGAGAGGCTCGGGTGTCGGTCAGCCATTGGTGCTCGGCGTCGGCGACGATCCGCTCGCCATCGGAGAAGGTGACCTCGAAGCAGGGCCGGTCGATCATCACGTCGGTGGCGGCAACGACCGTGACGGGCCGGCCGTCAGCGCCGATGATCTGATCACCGACGACCACCTCGCCCATCGTGGTCCAGCCCGTGGGTGTCGGGAGAGGGGTGTCGAGGGCGAGCGCCTTACCAACACCAGGTCGGGCCGCGACGATGATCATCTGACCCGGATGCAGACCGTTGGTCAGGGCGTCCAGATCGGCGAAACCGGTGGGCACGCCGGCGGACTGACCGCCGGCGGTGGCGATGGCGTCGATCTCGTCCATGGTCGGCTGGAGGAGCTCCTCGAGGACGACGTAGTCCTCGGTGGTCCGCCGTTCGGTGACGTCGTACAGCTCGGCCTGGGCGCGATCGACGATCTCGTCGACCTCACCGCCGCCCACTTCGCCCTCGGCGCCGCCGTACCCGAGCTGGACGATGCGGGTGCCGGCCTCGACCAGGCGCCGCAGGACGGCCTTCTCGGCGACGATCTGCGCGTAGTAGCCGGCGTTCGCCGCGGTCGGCACGGTGGCCATCAGCGTGTGCAGGTACACCGCTCCGCCGACCCGGCCGAGAGACCCGGCCCGGTCGAGTTCGGCAGCGACGGTGATGGTGTCGGCCGGTTCACCTCGGGAGTACAGATCGAGGACGGCGTCGAACACGAGGCTGTGGGCGGGCTTGTAGAAGTCGTTGGACCGGAGCGTCTCGACGACGTCGGCGATGGCGTCCTTCGACATCAACATGCCACCGAGCACGGACTGCTCGGCCGCGAGGTCCTGCGGGGGCTGGCGCTCGAAGGGCATCGGCGACGCGGACCGCTCCGACCCACGGTCCCGGCTGTTCGCCGGACCGGACCACCGTTCGTCCACGACCGCCACGAGAACGCGCACTCCCCCCTGTTGCCGATCCCGACTCTTGGCCGGGGCCCGCCGCCGACACTCGGAAACGGGCCGGTCGACGTCCGCTGGACGCCGACCGTGAGTGCTGTCTATCCGACCGCCCCGACAGCGGGTTCTCTCGCGTTCCGGCTGGTCCCGACCGAGCCGGGCCTGGCTACCGAAAGTGAAGACGACGATCCTCGCGGGGCGTTGCCGCACCGACGGATGACGACGCTAGGGGACACATCGACGGACGCAAAACCCGCCTGTGCACAGGTGTGGGGACAACCTGGGGATGAATACCCATCGTCGCAGGCCAGTTTTCCACCGCCCTGGGGACAACCTGGGGACAGGTTGCGGCCGCTGCAGCATTAGCCCAGGTCAAGCCCTGTGGACTTGTCAATGTGGCTGTGGACAGAAGAATCTTTCGCGACGCGCTGGACCGTGCGTTCCGACAGGTGCGACTGATTGCCGTCACCTGGAAGCGATCTTCCCTTCACCTGTCCGTGACCTGCGACAACCCCGTTAGGGCCGACGGGCGCCGGCCAGGCGGAAGCGGGTGAGCGACCGACCGATCGCCGCACACCTCGGGTGACGATGTCACAGAACGTGACCGAACTCGTCCGGAAAGAGCGATTGACCCTCAGATCGTGAGCCGGGCGGCCAGCGTCGCAAGGCACCGGCAACCCTGGAAAAACGACGACGCCGCCCCCGCCCGCGGGTGTGCGGGACGGGGACGGCGTCGAATCGCTCGCCGGCGTCATGGGTGGACGCGGGCGGGCATCGGTCGGGCACCGCCATGGGCGGGCGACCGAGAACTCAGCGGTCAGGAACCGCCGTTGATGGTGACCGAGAACTCGGCGGTCACGCCCGGGTGCAGGCGGACCGAGACCGGGTGCTGGCCGACCGTCTTGATGTGCCCGCCGGTCTCGATGGTCCGACGGTCCAGGGCCGGGCCACCGGCCTTGCGGACCGCGTCGGCGACCTCGGCGGAGGTCACCGAGCCGAACAGGCGGGAGCCGTCGCCGCTGGTGCGGGCGGTGATGACGATCTTGCCGGACAGGCTCTCGAGAGCCTGCTTGACCTCGTTGGCGTGCTCGGCGCCGCGGATCTCCCGGGCCAGCTGGGCCCGCTTGATGGTCGCGACCTGCTTCTCGGCACCCTTGGTGGCCAGGATGGCCTTGCCCTGGGGCATGAGGTAGTTACGACCGTAGCCGTCCTTGACCTCGACAATGTCGCCGGGGGCGCCCAGGCCGGGCACATCGGCGGTCAGGATGAGCTTCATCTGCGTCGTCCTTCTCGTCAGTGCGCTCAGCGCGCGGTGGACGTGTAGGGCAGCAGGGCGACCTCACGGGCGTTCTTGACGGCCGTGGCGATGTCCCGCTGGTGCTGGGTGCAGTTGCCGGTCACGCGACGGGCGCGGATCTTGCCGCGGTCCGAGATGAACCGACGCAGCAGCGTGGTGTCCTTGTAGTCGATCGGCTGCGCGGATTCCTTGCAGAACGCGCACACCTTCTTCTTCGGCTTGCGAACGGGGGGCTTGGGCATGGATGTCTCCGAAAGTTTCGAATGCAGTGAGCTGAGCTGGGAGTCGGCTGGCCGGCCGGCTTAGAAGGGCGGCTCGTCCGAGTACCCGCCGCCGGCCGGAGGGGCCGAGCTCCACGGGTCCTCGCTCGGGGCGCCGCCACCACCGCGGGAGGCGCCGTAGCCGCCACCCCCGCCGCTGGAGCCGCCACCGAAGTTGCCGCCGCCACCGCCGCCGTCGGACCGCTGGGCGCGGTTGACCTTGGCCGTCGCGTACCGCAGGGACGGGCCGATTTCGTCGACCTCGACCTCGAAGACGGTGCGCTTCTCGCCTTCCTTGGTCTCGAAGGACCGCTGCTTGAGCCGACCGGACACGATGACGCGGGAGCCGCGGGTCAGCGACTCGGCCACGTTCTCGGCCGCCTGGCGCCAGATGTTGCAGCGCAGGAAGAGAGCCTCGCCGTCCTTCCACTCGCCGGAGGCACGGTCGAACGTGCGCGGGGTGGAGGCGACGGTGAAGTTGGCAACGGCCGCGCCGGACGGGGTGAACCGCAGTTCCGGGTCCGCGGTCAGGTTGCCGACCACGGTGATCTGGGTGTCGCCGGCCACGCGATTACTTCGCGTCCGGGCGGATGATCTTCGTCCGCAGCACCGACTCGTTCAGGTTCAGCTGACGATCGAGCTCAGCCACGACGGGAGCCTGGCAGCGGACGTTGATGACCGCGTAGATGCCCTCGGCGTTCTTGCGGATCTCGAACGAGAGCCGACGACGGCCCCAGATGTCGACGTTCTCGACGGTGCCGCCACCCTGGCGGATGACGTTGAGGAACGTGTCGATCGAGGGAGCGACGGTGCGCTCGTCGAGGCTCGGATCGAGGATGAGCAGCAGCTCGTAGTGACGCGTAGCGGTGGAAACGCTCACGTGCACCTCCTATGGACTCATCGGCCACGGTCGTTCCGCGGCAGGAGGGTCATGCCCAGAGCCCTGTTCGGGGCTCCGCACAACTGAGCCCGCCGACTTCGGCGGGCCAACCGAGGAGCTTACCAGGCCGTTGCCCGTCGGAAGGCCGGCAGCAGGACCACCCCGTCCCGGTCTCGGGGCTCGTAGCCTGGGGAAACGACGCTGACCGCGGCCCGGCCTCGTCGTTCCCGCAACGTCCGGTGCCAGGAGGTCGACCATGCGTGACGCCGTGATCGTCGATGCCGTCCGTACACCCATCGGCAAACGCAACGGCGGCCTGGCCGCCGTGCACCCGGTCGATCTGTCGGCCCATGTGCTGAACGCGCTGGTCGCGCGGACCGGCTTGGACCCGGCACAGGTCGACGACGTGCTGTGGGGCTGCGTGGGACAGGTCGGCGAGCAGAGCTTCGACCTGGCCCGGCTCGCGGTCCTGGCCGCCGGTTGGCCGGAGTCGGTACCCGGGGTGACCGTGGACCGTCAGTGCGGGTCGTCGCAGCAGACGGTGCACTTCGCGGCGGCCGGGCTGATCGCCGGTCAGTACGACGTCGTGGTGGCCGGTGGGGTCGAGTCGATGTCGCGGATCCCGATGGGATCGAGCATCTCGGCCGAGAGCCACCCGTTCACCGCCCGCGGCTGGGTGGAGCGGTACGGCGAGGTGCTGCCCGCCCAGGGCCCCGGCGCGGAGGCCATCGCGCGCCGCTGGAACCTGTCCCGGGCCCAGCTGGACGAGTTCAGTCTCGCCTCACACGAGAAGGCCGCCGCCGCACAGGATTCCGGCCGGTTCCAGGCCGAGATCACCCCGGTCCCGGCCCCGCTGACCGGGGACTCGCCGCTGCACGTCGACGAGGGGGTGCGCCGGGGCGGCACCCTCGAGTCACTCGGGATGCTGCGTCCGGCGTTCGACCCGCAGGGCGTGGTGACGGCCGGTAACGCCAGCCAGATCTCCGACGGCGCCGCCGCCCTGCTGATGACGACGTCGGAGGTCGCCGCCCACCACGGCTGGCCGGTGCTCGCCCGGGTGCACACCGCGGTGCTGGCGGCCGACGACCCGCTGACAATGCTCACCGCTCCCCTGCCGGCGACCTGGAAGGTGTTGCAACGCAGCGGCCTTCGGCTCGACGAGATCGGGGTGTTCGAGGTCAACGAGGCGTTCGCGTCCGTTCCGCTGGCCTGGCTCGCCGAGTTCGGTCCGGACGGCACCGACCGCAGCCACCTCGAGAAGGCGCTCAACCCGAACGGCGGCGCCATCGCCCTCGGCCATCCGCTCGGCGGTTCGGGGGCGCGGATCATGACGACGCTGGCACACCACCTGCACGCCACCGGCGCCCGTTACGGACTGCAGACGATGTGCGAGGGCGGCGGGCAGGCGAACGCCACCATCCTCGAACGTCTCTGATCGGCGGTCCCATCGCGCAGCACCGTCCGACCGCGCGTGCTGGGCGGCCCATCCCTGCGATCGACGACCGAGGCCTCTTCGGGTGAACATGGGCGCGATGCGTCCGGCTCCGCCACCGCCGCCCCCACGGTGAGGAGGAACGACTGATGCGTCATGAGTATCGGGGAGCTTGCGGTGTCGGTGTCGTCGTTGGTGGTCCTGTTGGTCCTCGTCGTGATGGTCCGGGAGATCCGCCGGGGGCGGGAGATCGCCGCCGCGCATCCCGGACTGCACCTGCGCAGGGGTGAGCGGTTCCGGACGCTGCTGCTGCAGGTCGTCGAGCCGGTCTTCGCCCTGGTCGTCGTCGGATCGGTGTTCCTCAGCCACGTCGACGCCGGGCTGCCGTCGATGCTGTGGGCCGCCATCGGTGCCGTCGTCGGAGCGGCATTCGGCGTCTACCGCGCCCGGTCGACCTTCGTCCGGGCCGTTCCCCCGCTCCACGGTGTGGTTCTGCGGTTCAGCATCGAGTCGGTGCTCGCCCTGCTGCTGTTGCTGATCGTCAAGCTCGTCGCCGAGCAGGATCTGCTGCCGCGTCAGGGCGTGTTCCCGTTCCTGGTCGTCGGACTCCTCGCCTTCCTGCTGGCCGAGTCCGTCGCGCGCCTGGCCGTGGTGCTGCTGCGGTATCGGCGGGAGTCGGTCGCGACGAGCCCGGTGAACCCCTAGGGCTCCGCCGGGCTCGTCGTCGGCCCTGCTCCAGCGCCGTCAGCGGGCGGCGTGCCGCCCGTCCGTCGGTCGATCGCCATCGGAGCCCGGGCTGGGAACGGCCAGCACCGGGTCGGACTCGTCCGTCACCGACACCGGGGCCAGCCCGGCCAGCGCGGACTCGTCGGCCACCGCCTCACCGCGGGCGATCATGCCGGCCTCGTCGGACAGCGGGATCTCCGGGAGCCAGAACGCCAGGACGAGGGCGACCAGCACCGCCGGGATGAGGTACCAGAACACCGGCGCGAGGGCACTCGCATAGGAGTCGACGATCGCCGTGTGCAGCGGTTCGCCGACCGCCTTGACCTGGGCGGGGACCAGGGACGCCGGGTCCAGTCCGCTGGTCGCGGCCTGCGCGGGATTCGCCGCGAACGCGGAGCCCAGGCCCTCGACCAGCCGGCTGGTGAAGATCGACCCGAAGATGGCGACCCCCAGGCTGGCGCCGACCTCACGGAAGTAGTTGTTGGTGCTGGTCGCGGTGCCCACGTCGTGCGGGTCGACCGCGTTCTGCACCACCAGGACGATGACCTGCATGATGAAGCCGAGGCCGGCGCCGAGCACGAAGAGCATGGCGCAGATCAGCCAGATCGGCGTGTTCCCGGCCAGTGTCGTCATCCACAGCATGCCCAGCGCGGTGACGACGGCGCCGAGGATCGGGAAGATCTTGTAGCGACCGGTCTTGGTGATGTGCCGCATCGAGACGGTCAGCGTGCCGATCAGGCCGACGATCATGGGGATCATCAGCAGTCCGGACACCGACGCCGAGGTGCCGGAGGCCATCTGCAGGAAGGTCGGCATGAAGGCCAGCGCGGAGAACATCGCCAGGCCCAGGACCAGGCCGATGGTGGTGGCCAGGACGAAGGCGCGGTTGCGGAACAGCGCCAGCGGGATGACCGGCTGCTCGGCCCGGTTCTCGACGACGATGAACGCGATCACGGCGGCGACGAACGCGGCCATCAGGCCGAGGATCGTCGGCGAGGTCCACTCGTACTGCTTGCCGCCCCAGTCGGTGAACAGGATGAGGCAGGTGGTCGCGGCGGACAGCAGCACGATGCCGAGGTAGTCGACCCGGCTGGTGTTGTGCTTGCGGGGCAGGCTGAGGGTCTTCCAGGCGATGGCGAACGCGATGACGCCGACCGGGATGTTGATCCAGAAGCACCACTCCCACGACAGGTGGTCGGTGAACAGGCCACCGAGCAGCGGGCCACCGATGGAGCTGACGCCGAAGACCGCACCCATCGGGGCCAGGTACTTGCCGCGTTCCCGGGCCGGGACGATGTCGGCGATGATCGCCTGCGACAGGATCATCAGCCCGCCGCCGCCCAGCCCCTGGATACCGCGGAAGACCACGAACTCCCAGAAGTTCGTGGACAGCGCGGCACCCAACGAGGCCAGCGTGAACAGGGCGATGGCGATGAGGAAAAGGTTGCGGCGGCCGAAGATGTCGCCGAACTTGCCGTAGATCGGCATGGCGATGGTGGTGGCCAGCAGGTACGCGGTGGTCACCCACGTCATGTGGGCCACCCCGCCGAGGTCGCCGACGATGGTCGGCATCGCGGTGGAGACGATCGTCTGGTCCAGGCTGGACAGCAGCATGCCCGCGAGCAGGGCCGAGAAGATCAGCCAGATCCGGCGTTGGGTCAGCACCAGCGGTGCCGACGGGGTGGTGGTCACGAGTACTCCAGGTCAGCGGAAGGGCGGGGTTCGCGGAGGGCGGCGGGGTCGGGTCCGAGTTCGGTCATGGCGACGGCGAGGCAGGCGTCGAGGTGCGAGCGCAGCGGGCTGCCGTCGTCCGCGGTCACCCACTCGGTGAAGGCGGCCCGCAGGACGGCGCCGACGACGGCCGCCACCGTCCGGCAGGCCGCGTCGGGTGCGGTGCGGCCGCGTCGCTGCGCGATGAGACCGGCGATTCGGTCCTCCTGGGCCATGGCGTGCGCGAGCTGGCGGGCCAATAGTCGGGGCTCGGCCAGCAGGACGGTGTGCACCAGGCGCAGCTCCGACGGGTCGGTGCCGTCGATCGTCCGGCTCGGGTCCACCAGATCGACCAGGTCGGGCAGCAGGACGCCGGTGGGTCCGCCGGCGACGAAGCGCCGGGCGGCCTCCTCGTCGCCGAGTTCGGGCTGGTCGCCGACCAGGGCGTCGTCCTTGGTCGGGAAGTAGTTGTGGAACGTCCGCACGGAGACCCCGGCCTCGGCCGCAATCATCTCGACGGTCACCCCGTCCAGGCCGTGCTCCACAGTGAGCCGCCGCGCCGCGGTGATCAACTGCGTCCGGGTGGCCCGCTTCTTGGTGGTCCGCAACCCCTCGACGGCATCAACTTGCATACTCTGCATCATTGCAGAGTATGCAAGTTCTGTCGTCACCAAGCCGAGTGACCTCCGTCATCGACCGCGGGCCGGACGTGGCGCGGCCGGTGCGCCACCCGGCGTCGTCTGCGCCGGCATCTTCGGGCTCACGCCGGCAACGATCCAACGTTCGAGAGCTCGAAGAAGAGTGCTCCTGGAACCGGCGCGGGTACATCTGCCGCACCAAGGTGAACTGGTAAGTCACAGGTATGGAACTGGACAGCAAGGGCTTGGGGCGACTGAGTCGCGTGGCCAACGCGCGTGACGTATGGATCTCGGAGGCGGGCGACTTCACACCCTGGCTCGCCGAGAACCTGGATGTCCTAGCCGACGAACTCGGTATGACCCTGACCCTCATCGGCACCGAGGTCATCGTGGGTGACTTTCGCCTGGACATACAAGCCGAGGCTGACGACGGGCGCATCGTCATCGTCGAAAATCAGCTGGAGAGAACCGATCACGGCCACCTGGGTCAACTGTTGGTCTATGCCTCTGGGCTCGAGGCGACCGCAGTGGTATGGGTCGCGCCTCGCTTCCGGGACGACCATCGCCGTGCCTTCGATTGGTTGAATGAGCGGACCGACAGTGGCGTCGACTTTTTTGGGGTTGAGGTCGGAGTCGTCCAAATCGGGGAGAGCGGTCCGAGAGCGCCGATCTTCGAGGTGGTGGCACGTCCGAACTGGTGGCAAAAAGGCGTCAAACAATCTGGCGCCGCGCTTGCCGGTCAAGCCGACGGCGCCAACGACGAACGCCAACGCTTCTTCCGCGACGTCTTGTCTGCAGTTGGCGAGTCTCGACCCGCTATCCGGATGCCACACATCGGAAGGCAGAACTGGATCAACTTCGCGGGAGGACGGTGGGGGCGGTGGGGCTTTGCTTTTGGTCAGCGGTCAACCTTGCGCGTCGAGGCCTATATCGACAGCGGATCGGCGGATCTGAACAAGCGGCTCTTTGATGAGATCCATTCGGAGGCGGCCGATTGGGAAGAGACCCTGGGTCAGCTGAGCTGGGAACGGCTCGACGACAGGAAGGCGTGCCGCATCGCGAGCTACCAGCCGGTCTCGGACCTCGAAGACTCCGACGAACGTGAGCGACTCATCGTGTGGGCGGCACGCACTTTGGTCGCGATGTACGACCGGATGGACGGTGTCTTGCGTTCTCGCGCGGAACGCCTTCGCACTTCGACCATCGAGTAGGTACTGAGCGTCTCGGCATGGACTCAACGCCGTTTCACTGCTGTCGGCTCACTCGTCACGCCGGTTCGAACCGATAGCCCACTCCCGCCTCGGTGATCAGGTACCGCGGGTGCGCCGGGTCCGGCTCCAGCTTGCGGCGCAACTGGGCGAAATAGACTCGCAGGTAGTGGGTCTCGTCCTTGTACGCCGGCCCCCACACCTCGGTCAGCAGGGTCTCGCGGCCGACCAGCTGCCCAGGGTGGCGGACCAGCATCTCCAACAGCGACCACTCGGTCGGGGTCAGCCGGACCGGCTGGCCGCCGCGGGTCACCCGGTGGGCGGTCAGCTCGACGGTGAAGTCGGGGGTGGTCACCACGTCGCTAGTCGCGACCGGCCCCGTGGCCACCTGGGCCCGGCGGGCGGCGGCCCGGATACGCGCCAGCAGCTCGTCCATGCCGAACGGCTTGGTCACGTAATCGTCGGCGCCGGCGTCCAGCGCGGCCACCTTCTCGGCCGAGGTCGACCGGGCGGACAGCACGATCACCGGCACCGGGGACCAGCCGCGCACCCCGGCCAGCACCTCCAAACCGTCGAGGTCGGGCAGCCCGAGATCCAGCACGATGACGTCGGGGTGGGCCCGGCCCGCCTCGGTCAGCGCGGCCCGGCCGGTCCCGACCACCAGCACGTCGTAGCCGTGGGCGCGCAGGTTGATGCCGAGCGCGCGGGCCAGCGCCGGATCGTCGTCGACCACCAGGACCTTGGTCATCCCGTCACCTCCGCCGCACGATCAGTGCGATCCGGGTCCCACAGCGGCACCGTCACCACCATGGTCAGCCCGCCGCCGGGGGTGTCGTCGACCTCGATGGTCGCGCCGACCGCCTCGGCCAGCCCCCGGGCGACCGCCAGACCGAGGCCGAGGCCGGCGCCGTCGGGCGCATCCCCCAGCCGCTGGAACGGGGCGAACATTGTCTCCCGACGGTCCATCGGGACGCCGGGCCCGTGATCGACGATACGGATCTGCAGGGTCCCCGGTCCGTTCCCCGGGACCACCCCGGCCAGCAGCCGGACCGGTCGGTCCCCGCGGTGCCGGACCGCGTTGCCGACCAGGTTGGCGATGACCCGTTCCAGCAGGCCGGCGTCGGTGGAGACCAGCGGCAGGTCGTCGGGGATGCGGTCCTCGATGGTCCCCGGCGGCAGGCCCAGGAGCGCCGGGTGCACCACCTCGTCGACCGAGCGGGGCCGCAGTACCGGCACCAGCACGCCGGTCTGCAGGCGGGACAGGTCGAGCAGGTTGGCCAGCAGCCGGTCCAGCTGGTCGGCGGCCTCATCGGCGGCGGCCAGCAGTTCGGACCGGTCGGCCGGGTCGAAGTCGATGCTGGGATCGCGCAGGCTGGACACCGACGCCTTCACCGTGGCCAACGGAGTGCGCAGGTCGTGGGAGACCGCGGCCAGCACCGCGGTGCGGACCCGGTCGGCGGCCCGGAGTTTTGCGGTCGCCTGGGCCTCGGCGGCCAGTCGTTGCCGCTCGGCGGCCAGACCGGCCTGGGCGGCGAACACCTCGGCCAGCCGGCGGTCGCTGCCGGGCAGGGTGCGGCCGAGCAGGCCCAGCTCCAGCCCGTCCCGACCGACCGGGATGGTGACGTCGTCGGTCGCATCCGGGTCCCCGGCGCCGACCTCGGCCATGACCTCCCCCTCGGCGGCGACGGTGTCGTCGGCACCGTGGAGCAGTCGGGCCCGCCGCATCCCGAACGCCACCCGGACCTGCTCCAGCACCGCGTGGACCGGGTCGGCGTCCTCGGCGATGCCGGTGGCCGCCGCGGCGATCATCTGCGCCTCGGCCCGGCCGCGGGCCGCCTCCACCGCCCGTTGGGCGCTGCGGTCCACCACCGACGCCACCGTCACCCCGACGATGACGAAGACGACGATCGCGAAAGCGTTCTCGGGCTGGGCGATGGTCAGCGAACCCAGCGGTGGGACGAAGAGCAGGTTGGCCAGCACCCCGGCGGTGACCGCGGCTGCCGCGGCTGGCAGCACACCGCCGATCAGCGCATTGCCGAGCACACCGAGCTGAAAGACCAGCAGCACGGTGGTCAGGTTGAGCGCACCCCGCAGCGGCAGCAGCGCCAGGGCCAGCAGCACGGGGATGAGCACGGCGGCCAGCCAGGAGGTCCAGCGCTGCGGGCCGCGCCGGGCGGTGCGCAGTACGGTGGCCGGCCGCGACCCCGCCGAGCGGGAGGTCACCACCAGCACGTCGATGTCGCCGGATCCGTCGACGATGGCCTGCGCGACGCTGGGCCGCACTAGCCGGGTGAACCGGCCGTGCCGGGACGACCCGACGACGATCCGGCTGCCGTTCACCGCCCGGGCGAAGTCGAGCACGGTGGCGGCGACGTCGTCACCGACGACGAGATGCATCGTGCCGCCGAGGCTCTCGGTGATCAGCCGGAGCTTTTCCAGTGTCGCGCTGCCGGCCCCCGTGGCGGTGCCGTCGGAGCGGACGACGTGCACGGCCACCAGTGAACGTCCGGACACCCGGCCGGCGACGCGCGCCCCGCGGCGAAGCAGCGCGGCGTCCTCGGGGGCGCCGGACATGCAGACGACGATGCGTTCGCGGGCCGGCCACGACCCGGTGATGCCGTGATCGGTGCGGTAGCGCTCCAACCCCTCCTCGACGCGGTCGGCCACCCAGAGCAGGGCGAGCTCCCGCAGCGCGGTCAGGTTGCCCTCCCGGAAGAAGTTGCCCAGCGCGGTGTCGATGCGTTCGGCCGGGTAGACGTGACCGTGGGCCATGCGGCGGCGCAGCGCCTGCGGGGTCATGTCGACCAGTTCGATCTGCTCGGCCGCCCGCACCACCGCATCCGGCACCGTCTCCTGCTGCCGCACCCCGGTGATCGCGGCGACCACGTCGTTGAGCGACTCGAGGTGTTGCACATTGACGGTGGTGATGACGTCGATCCCGGCGGCAAGCAGTTCCTGCACGTCCTGCCAACGCTTGGGGTTCGTGGACCCGACCGCGTTGGTGTGGGCGAGCTCGTCGACCAGCGCGACCGCGGGACGGCGGGCCAGCACGGCGGCGGTGTCCATCTCGGTGACCACCACGCCGCGGTGCTCGACCCGGCGGCGGGGCAGGACGGGCAGCTCGCCGACCGCCTGGGCGGTGAAGTCCCGGCCGTGGTCCTCCATGACAGCGACAACGACGTCCGTGCCCCGTTCGGCCCGCCGCCGCCCCTCGGACAGCATGGCCACGGTCTTGCCGACCCCCGGGGCGGCGCCCAGGTACACCCGCAACCGACCCCGGCCGGAACCGACGGCCGGGGTCGAGTGCGCTGGGTCGTTGGTCACGGAGTCAGGAGCCGAGCCGGGTCAGCGCGAGGTTGAGCTCCAGCACGTTCACCCGTTCCTCCCCCACGAAGCCGAGGGCACGACCCTCGGTCTGCGATTCCACCAGATCGCGGACCTGATCGGCGGGCAGGTTGCGCGCGGCGGCGACTCGGTCGACCTGTTCGAGCGCGTAGGCGGGGCTGATGTCGGGGTCCAGGCCGGATCCCGAAGCGGTGACCGCGTCGGCCGGCACCGCGGCCGGGTCGACCCCGTCGGCCGCGGCGATCTCGGCCCGCCGCTGCTCGATGGTGGCCTGCAGGTCGGCGCTGTCCGCCGACAGGTTGGAGCCGCCGGAGGACATCGCGTCGTACCCGTCGCCGGCGGCGGACGGCCGGCCGAGGAACCACTGGTCGCCGGCGAACTGCTGGCCGATCAGGGAGGAGCCGACGGTCTGCCCGGCGGCGTCGGTGACCAGGGACCCGTTGGCCCGGTCGGGGGCGATGAGCTGGCCGATGCCGAATACCACCAGCGGGTAGCCGACGCCGAGCAGCACGGTGAAGACCAGCAGCGCGCGAACGGCGACCAGCAGCTGCCGCCCGCCGATGGACAGCAGCGCCGTCGCCGTCGGTCGGGTGTCGGCCCGGTCGGACAGGACGCGAGCGGCGGAGAGGGTGTCGGAGGCCGACTCGCGGCCGTGGGGGGTGCTCATGGTGATCACGCGATTCCGGGGATGAGGGACAGCCCCATGTCGAGGAGCTTGATGCCGATGAAGGGGACGATCAGGCCGCCGAGGCCGTAGATCAGCAGGTTGCGGGTCAGCAGCCGGGACGCCGACGACGGCCGGTAACGGACGCCGCGGATGGCCAGCGGGATGAGCGCGATGATCACCAGCGCGTTGAAGACGACGGCCGACAGGATCGCCGAGGTCGGCGACGACAGGTGCATGATGTTCAGCGCCGCGAGGCCCGGGTAGGCGCCGACGAACATGGCCGGCAGGATCGCGAAGTACTTGGCCACGTCGTTGGCCAGCGAGAACGTGGTGAGCGCGCCGCGGGTGATGAGCAACTGCTTGCCGATCTCCACGATGTCCAGCAGCTTGGTGGGGCTGGAGTCGAGGTCGACCATGTTGCCGGCCTCCTTGGCCGCGGCCGTGCCGGTGTTCATGGCCACCCCGACGTCGGCCTGGGCCAGCGCGGGGGCGTCGTTGGTGCCGTCGCCGGACATGGCGACGATACGGCCGCCCTCCTGCTCCTTGCGGATGTAGGCGAGTTTGTCCTCCGGGGTGGCCTCGGCCAGGAAGTCGTCGACCCCGGCCTCGGCGGCGATGGACCGTGCGGTGAGGGTGGTGTCGCCGGTGATCATGACGGTGCGGATGCCCATGGCCCGCAGTTGCGCGAACCGCTCGGCGATGCCCGGCTTGACGACGTCCTTGAGGTGCACGACGCCCAGCACCCGGGCCGCCGGACCCGTTGCCCCGCTCCGGGTCTCGGCGACCAGCAGCGGGGTCCCACCGGTGGACGAGATCTCGTCGGCGGTGGCCAGGGACTCGGCCGGGACGGTGGCGCCCTGGTCGGTGACCCAGCGGGCGACCGCGGACACGGCGCCCTTGCGAATCTGGCCGTCCGGGCCGTCGACGCCGCTCATCCGGGTGACCGCGCTGAACTCGACGACCCGTTCCGGATCGACAGCCCGCTCGGTCAGGCCGAACTCGCTGACACAGAGCTCGACCAGCGAACGGCCCTCCGGGGTCTCGTCGGCGCCGCTGGCAACGAGCGCGGCGGTGGCCAGGTCGGTCTCGGAGACCCCCGGGGCGGGGATCAGCCGGCTGGCCCGGCGATTGCCGAACGTGATGGTGCCGGTCTTGTCCAGCAGCAGGGTGGACACGTCACCGGCGGCCTCGACCGCGCGGCCGCTCATGGCCAGCACGTTGTGCTGCACCAGCCGGTCCATCCCGGCGACGCCGATGGCGGCGACCAGTGCGCCGATCGTCGTCGGGATCAGGCAGACCAGCAGGGCGACCAGCACGACGATCGACTGCGGCGCGCCGGCGAAGTCGGCCATCGGCGACAGCACCACCGTGACCAGCAGGAACACGATGGTCAGCGCGGCCAGCAGGATGCTCAGGGCGATCTCGTTCGGCGTCTTCTGGCGGCTCGACCCCTCGACGAGCGCGATCATCCGATCGACGAAACTCTCGCCCGGCTTGGTCGTGATCTGCACGACGATCCGGTCCGACAGCACCCGGGTGCCACCGGTGACCGACGACCGGTCGCCACCGGACTCCCGGATGACCGGGGCGGACTCGCCGGTGATGGCCGACTCGTCGACGCTGGCCACCCCCTCGACGACATCGCCGTCGCCGGGGATGACATCACCGGCCTCGCACACCACCAGATCACCGACCTGCAGGTCGGCGGCGGCGATCTCGGTGACCACCGCGGTGGACGCCGCGGTCCCGGCCGACGGGTCGAGCCTGCGGGCGACGCCGGTGTCCCGGGCGGCGCGCAGGGTGGCGGCCTGGGCCTTGCCGCGGCCCTCGGCCACGGCGTCGGCCAGGTTGGCGAACAGCACGGTCAACCACAGCCAGACGGTGACCGCGATGACGAACCCGCTGGGCTCGGTGAAACACAGCACCGTGCACAGCGCGGCGCCGACGAGCACCACGAACATGACCGGGTTGCGGACCATGACGCGGGGGTCGAGGTTGCGCAGCGCGGTGGGCAGCGCGGCCACCAGGGCGGCCGGGCGGAACACCCCTCCACCGATCTTGGCGGTGACATCGCCGGTGCTGCCGGGGTTCTCGGTGGTCTGGTCGGGGCGAGGGAGCACCGGGGCGCTCATCGGGTCAGTCCTTCGGCGATCGGTCCCAGGGCCAGTGCCGGCAGGTAGGTCAGGCCGGCGACGAGGACGACCACACCGACGAGCATGGTCACGAACTGGGGACGGTGGGTGGGCAGGGTGCCGCTGGTCTGGGCGGCCAGCACGGGTTGACGGGCCAGGGTGCCGGCCAGGCCGAGCACCAGGGCGATCGGCAGCAGCCGGCCGATGAGCATGGCCAGACCCAGGGTGATGTTGTAGAAGTCGCTGTTGGCCGACAGTCCGGCGAAGGCCGAACCGTTGTTGTTGCCGGCCGAGGCGAAGGCGTAGGCGATCTCGGACAGTGCGTGCGGTCCGCGGTTGAGGACGGCGCTGCGTCCGGCGTCGACGGACAGCGCGACCCCGGTACCGAGCAGCACGACGGCCGGGGTGACGAGCAGATAGCCGGCCACCCACTTCATCTCGGCGCCGCCGATCCGCTTGCCCAGGTAGGTGGGCGTCCGACCGACCATCAGACCGGCGATGAACACGGTGACCACGGCCAGCATCAGGATGCCGTAGATGCCGGAACCGGTTCCGCCGGGCGAGATCTCGCCGAGCAGCATGTTCAGCATCAGGACGCCGCCGCCGAACCCGGAGAACGAGGAGTGGGTGGCGTCGACGGCCCCGGTGGACGTCGCGGTCGAGGTGACCGCGAACAGTGCGGACAGCGGGATGCCGAACCGCACCTCCTTGCCCTCCAGGGCGGCGCCGGCGGCCTGGGTGGCGATCCCGCCGCGGGCGTTCTCGGACGCCAGGACGGCGGCCAGCGCGCCGGCCCACAGCACGACCATCACGGACAGGATGGCCAGGCCCTGCTTGGCGCTACCGACCATCGTGCCGAACGTGCGGGGCAGCGAGAACGGGATGACCAGCATGAGGAAGACCTCGAACAGATTGGTCAGGGCGCTGGGGTTCTCGAACGGATGGGCCGAGTTGGCGTTGAAGTAGCCGCCGCCGTTGGTGCCCAGCTCCTTGATCGCCTCCTGGGAGGCGACGAGACCTCCGGGCAGGGTCTGGGTCCCGGCGGCCAGGGTGGTGACATCGGTGGGTGCGTGCAGGTTCTGGATGACCCCGCCGATCACCAGCACGATCGCGGCCAGGAACGACAGCGGCAGCAGCAGGCGCAGGGACAGCCGGGTGAGGTCGACCCAGAAGTTGCCGAGCCGGTCCGTCGCTCGGCGGACGAAACCGCGGATCAGGGCGGCCATCACGGCCATGCCGACGGCGGCGGACAGGAAGTTCTGCACGGTCAGGCCGATGGCCTGCACCGTGTACCCGAGCGCGGTCTCGCCGGCGTAGGACTGCCAGTTGGTGTTGGTGACGAAGCTGACCGCGGTGTTGAACCCCTGGGCGGCCGGCATGTTCGGGGTGCCGTTGGCGTACGGGAGCAGACCCTGGACGCTGACCAGGATCCACAGCAGCACGATGCCGACCACGCTGAACGCCAGCACCGACAGCAGGTAGGTGGTCCAGCGCTGGTCGGCCCGGG
Source organism: Nakamurella flava (assembly GCF_005298075.1). Classification (NCBI taxonomy): domain Bacteria; kingdom Bacillati; phylum Actinomycetota; class Actinomycetes; order Nakamurellales; family Nakamurellaceae; genus Nakamurella; species Nakamurella flava. Next base: position 422,957 of record NZ_SZZH01000006.1, on the reverse strand, counting down.
GGTCGACCCGCAGCAGGCGGTAGACGCCGGTCTCCACCCGGTTGTCCCGCGCGGAGGTCAGCAGGCGGGCGATGTAGTCGCCGAGCGGCACGTGCACGATCGCCAGGGCCAGCACCAGGACGGCGATGGACAGGGCGGCGGCGAGGGCGGGGCTCATCAGAATCGCTCCGGGCGGAGCAGGGCGACGACGAGGTAGCCGAGCAGCCCGAGGGCGAGCAGGGCCGCGACGACGGTCATGGCGGGGGTTCCAATCCGGGGTGGGGTGGTTCAGGTCCGGATCGGACGTTAGGAGGGTCGTGGTGTCGGGCCCGGTGATCTTGACGGTTCCTTGACGGGCGGCCCACGAACCTTGACGGTTCCACTACGGCGCTCGTCAACGGGGCCGGAGTTGTATCGAGGGGTGCGAGTCGATCCCCTTCTGCGGGCCCACCGTGGCCTGGTCGTCCTCCTGGCCGCGGCGCTGCCCGTGCTGACCTGCGCCCTGCTGACGTTCGCCCGGGACGCGATCACCAGCGCGACCGCCGTACTGATCCTGGTGGTGCTGATCGTGGCCGCAGCCGCGACGGGACAACGGGCGGCGGCCCTGCTGTCCGCGGTGACCGCCGCGCTGGCCTTCGATTACTTCCTGACCCAGCCGTACTTCACCTTCACGATCGCCGATCCGCACAACCTGGAGGCCGCCGCCCTGCTGCTCCTGGTCGGGGCGGCGGTCGGCGAGATCGCGTTGTGGGGGCGACGGCAGGCCGCCCGGGCCAGCCGCGACCAGGGCTACCTCGACGGCGTCATCTCCGCCGCCGCGTCGGCCGCCCGGTCGTCGTCGGCGTCGTTGGTCGAGCAGGTCGGCGCCCAGATCGCCGACGTGCTCCGGGTCGACCGGGTGCGCTTCGACCCCGCCACCCGATACGGCGGACCCACCGTCGGCGACGACGGCAGGATCGTCAGCAGCGGACGACCGCTGGACGTCGCACGGCTCGGCCTACCGACGAACAGCACCATCGCGCTGCCGGTGGTCGGCGGCGGACGGGTGCGCGGGCACTATCTGCTCACCGCGTCCAGCCGAGTCAGCCGGCCGACCGCGACCCAGCTGCGGGTGGCGGTGCTGCTGGCCCAGCAGGCCGGTGCGGGGCTGACCGCGGACGCGTTGGCCCACGACGCCGCCGGGCCGCCGGACGGCGGCGGGAAGGACTCGATCCCCGCGACGGTATCGACCGACCGGTCAGCACGACTACCGGCTGGGGGTTGCCAGGCCGACACGGTGAAGGTCCGCCGGACGGGGACCGGGGGCTGACGAGATCCGTTCACCGCAGCGGGGTGTCGTCAACAGTCCTGGCTCCGTCAGCGCGAGGGCGGGCGGGGTCCAGCTCTTCGAGGATCGTCCAGTAGTGCTGGTCGACGTTCATCGCCGCGCCGACCGCAGCCACGTTTTCCCGGACACCGGCGGTGACCGGAATAGAGAGTTCGTAGAGCTGCGTGCAGAGATTCTCCAGAGCGACCCCGGGTTCTCCGTGCGAGATGAGGTCCCGCACATTGTCGACATCGAACTGCGGTAGTCCCAGAACTTCTGCTTCGGTCAGACAAGCCATGAGTCGTCCGGTGATCTCATCGAAGTCCATGACCACCAGCCTGCCAAGAAGTCGGCGCTCGGCCCGGGCGGCCACCGCACGATGAGCAGGCGGTACCGTGACCGCCCCGGTCCCGCCGCCCCGAGGAGCCGTCGTGACGACCCCTGCATCGCACAACCCCACCGGACCGCCGTCGAGCCAGGTGGGCAGCCCCGAGGACGGGGTCGACACCCCGCACCGTCTGTCGATGACGCTGCTGATGACGCCGGACCTGGCCAACTTCTCCGGCAATGTGCACGGCGGGCAGATCCTGAAGTTCCTCGACCAGGTCGCCTACACCTGCGGTACCCGCTGGTCCCAGTCGTACGTGGTGACCCTGTCGGTGGACCAGGTGGTGTTCCGCGAGCCGGTGCACATCGGTGAGCTGCTGACCCTGCAGGCCAGCATCAACTACACCGGCCGCACGTCGATGGAGGTGGGGATCAGGGTCACCACCGAGAACCTGCACGGCGGTCAGGTGCGGCACACCAACAGCTGCTACTTCACGATGGTGGCGGTCGACGAGAACGGCCGACCGGTTCCGGTGCGGCCCTGGGTGCCCCGCACCCCGACCGAGCGTCGCCGGGCCGCGGAAGCACGGATGCGGCGGGAGCTGCGCCTGGAGGTGCAGCGGCGGACCGCGCAGATCAAGACGGACGTCGCCGTCGAGGACGAGACCGGCTGAGCCGGCAGCTCAACAAGGTCAGTGCCCGGCCTTCCAGTAGCCGCAGAAGCTGACCGACGTCTTGGGCATTCCGGCAGCCAGCCAGTATCGGCGCAGGTCCGCGCACAGCCCCTGCTCGCCGACCACCCAGCCGTACCCGGACAGCGGCACCGGCACCTCCTGGGCGGCGGCCAGCGCCGCCCGGCCAGGAACCGCGAAGGGGTCGGCACGCACCACCCAGACGACCTTCACCCCGGGCGGCCCGGCCAGCGGCTGGCGGTCGTCGGGATGTCCGACCTCGACGACTGCCCGGCCGATCGCGTCGGCCGGAAGGGAGGCGAGAATGCCGGCCACCGCCGGCAAGCCGGTCTCGTCCGCGACCAGCAGCAGATCGCCGGTGACGTCCGCGGGCGGGTTGAACCCGATGCCCTCGTCGAGGATGGCGACGGCGTCGCCGGGCAGACACCGCCCCGCCCAGGCCGCGGCCGGGCCGGAAGAACCGTCGGCCGCCTGGTGCAGGACGAAGTCGACGTCGAGCTCCGGGCCGTCCGCCCCGTCCGGTCGGTAGGCCCGCACCGTGTAGTTGCGCAGCACCGGTCGGACGGCCTTGCTGATGAGCAGATACCGGGCATAGGTCAGGGTGTCGAGGCGGGTGGGGAGCCTGCGCAGTGAGGCGTTCTGGTCCTCACCGGTGGGTAGAAACAACCGGAACCACTGGTCGAACCCCATGGGGACGAACCGCGCGATGTCGCCGCCGCCGAATGTGACCCGGCGGAACCCTGGTGACACCTGCTCCGATCGCTGGACGAACAGCGTCAGCAGTTCACTGGTCGCCGGCTTGATGCGGGTTGCGGTCAGATTCTGACGGGCCATGGTCGCACTCTAGGGCCTTAGGTAAGGCTTACCTCATGCGACGTACGTCACTGCAACCTCACTGCAATGGTTGCAATGACAACCGGCACGGGAGACGGTAGCCAGGTCAGTCCAACGACCCCGGCGTAGCGGTCAGGAGATGGTGGTGCTCAACCTCGTGCCGAGCGTGCAGCAGTCCGCCGATGACTCCGCCCCCACCCGCCGACCGGCCCGGTCCCGCACCGGCGGGAGCACCCCCCGTCCGGGCCCGACCCACGGCGCGTTCGAAGCCGCCGTGCCGGCCGGCGCGGACCCCCGTGAATACGCCCGCTTGCTGGGCCGGATCCGCGACGCGGCCCTGTCCGGCGGCTCCGCCCCAGCGGCCCCGCGGGCGCTGGTCAACGACTCCTGGCAACGCACCCTGGACTTCGGCATGGATCCCGACCACGGTCGCACCCTGCCCGACGCGGCCGACGAGGCGGAGGTCGAGCATCGACGGGAATCGGGCAAGCTCACCCGCGTGCTGCCCGTGCTGGGTGACGTGCTGCTACCCGCCGCCGAGGACGCCGGCCACGTGATGGTGATCGTCGATGCCCAGGGGATGATCCTGTGGCAGGACGGGCCTTCGAAGATCCGGCAGCACGCCGAGCGCCTCGGTTTCCAGGTCGGCGCGAATTGGAGCGAACGGACCGTCGGCACCAACGCCATCGGCACCGCCCTGGTGCTGTCCCGACCGGTGCAGATCTACTCGGCCGAGCACTTCGTCCGCAGCCACCACTCGTGGACGTGCGCGGCGGCGCCCATTCTCGACCCGGTGAACGGCGACCTGCTCGGAGTGGTCGACGTCAGCGGCGCGGCCTCCACGGTGCACCCGAGCACCCTGGCCCTGGTGGACGCGGCGGCCCGGATGGCCGAGTCGTTCCTCCGCGAAGAACACCACGCCGCGCTGAACACCCTGCGCAGCAACACCTCTCATATGCTGCGCGGTAGCCGTGAGCACCTCATGGTGACGGACACCGAAGGATGGGTCGCGGCCTCCACCGGTGGCGTCCCGTTGTCCCGGGTCGCTCTGCCCCAGCAGCGCGACTCCGACCGGGCCTGGCTGCCGGCCTTCGGGTCCTGCCGGCTCGAACCGGTCGACGGCGGCTGGCTCATCGAGGTGCTCAACGACGAGGTCGCCACCGCCACCTCGGTCGTCCTGGACCTGCGTGACTCCGCTTCGCCGACGGTGCAGATCGTGTCCCAGGCCGGCCGGTCGTCGCACCGCCTGACGCCCCGGCACAGCGAGATCCTGCTGCTGCTGGCGGTGACCCCACGCGGCCTGAACGCCGTCGAGTTGTCCCGGCAGATCTACGGTTCCGCCGACCATGTGGTGGCGGTTCGCTCCGAGATCTCCCGGCTGCGGCGGTATCTGACCGGCTCCCTGCTGCAACGCCCCTATCGGCTGGCCGACTGGGTGGAGGTGTCGGTCCGCTACCCGGACGACCCTGCTGACCTGTTACCGGCCTCGCTCGCCCCGACCATTCGACGTCTCCGGTACGACCACCACGCCACCGCCTGACCCGTCCCTGTTCGTCCCAGCGCCTGTTGCATTCCCGCGTTCCGGCCATCCGCCCACGCGGTGTCCCCGCGCGCCCCCGTGCGCCCGAGTTCGAAGGAGTCCCCCGTTGACCGCCACCATCGCACCCACCGCCCGCAGTACCGTCACCGCCTGGCTCGGCGACTTCCAGCAGGCCCTCGCCGATCGTGACATCGACGCCGTCGTCGACCTTTTCGTCGAGGACAGCTACTGGCGCGATCTGATCTCGTTCACCTGGAACATCGTCACCGTCGAGGGCCACGACGGGATCCGCGACATGTTGCAGGCCAACCTCGAGCGGGTGGCCCCCACCGGCTTCGAGATCGCCGACGACATGGGCGAACCGGCCGGCGAGGGCATCGTCGAGTCGTGGATCCGGTTCGAGACCTCCGTCGGCCGCGGCGTCGGCCACCTCCGCCTCAAGGGCGGCAAGGCGTGGACCCTGCTGACCACGATGTACGAGCTCAAGGGCCACGAGGAGCCGATGAGCACCCGGCGGCCCAAGGGGGCCGAGCACGGGGCCAACAAGGAGCGTCGCACGTGGCTGGAGCGCAAGGAGGACGAGGCCAAGCAGCTCGGGTACACGACGCAGCCCGACACCCTGATCATCGGCGGCGGACAGGGCGGCATCGCCCTGGGCGCACGACTGCGCCAGCTGGGCGTGCCCACCATCATCATCGACCGCAATGCCCGACCCGGCGACGCCTGGCGCAACCGCTACAAGTCCCTGTGCCTGCACGACCCGGTCTGGTACGACCACCTGCCCTACATCGACTTCCCGAAGAATTGGCCGGTCTTCGCCCCCAAGGACAAGATCGGCGACTGGCTCGAGATGTACGCCCGGATCATGGAACTGAACTACTGGGGCAGCACCGAGTGTCGCAGCGCCAGCTACGACGAGCAGAAGAAGGAGTGGACGGTCGTCGTCGTCCGGGACGGCGAGGAGATCACCCTGCGGCCCAAGCAGCTGGTGCTGGCCACCGGCATGTCGGGCAAAGCCAACATCCCCAGCTTCCCGGGGATGGAACTGTTCCGCGGCGACCAGCACCACTCGTCCCAGCACCCCGGCCCGGATGCTTACAAGGGCAAGAACGCCGTCGTCATCGGGGCCAACAACTCCGCTCACGACATCTGCGCCGCCCTGTGGGAGGCGGGCGCGAACGTCACGATGGTGCAGCGCTCCTCCACGCACATCGTCAAGAGCGATTCGCTGATGACCGTGGCGCTCGGCGGGCTGTACTCCGAGGAAGCCCTGGCGGCCGGGATGACCACCCAGAAGGCCGATCTCACCTTCGCCTCGCTGCCGTACCGGATCATGCACGAGTTCCAGATCCCGGTGTACGACGAGATCCGCAAGCGCGACGCCGACTTCTACGACCGGCTCGAGAAGGCCGGCTTCATGTTGGACTACGGCGACGACGACTCCGGCCTGTTCATGAAGTACCTGCGCCGCGGCTCCGGCTACTACATCGACGTGGGCGCCTCCGAACTGGTGGCCAACGGTGACATCCACCTGGAATCCGGGGTCGACGTCGAGCGGATCACCGAGACCGGGGTGGTGCTGACCAACGGCAAGGAACTGCCGGCCGACGTCATCGTCTACGCCACCGGCTACGGGTCGATGAACGGGTGGGCCGCCGACCTGATCTCCCAGGAGGTCGCCGACAAGGTCGGCAAGGTCTGGGGTCTCGGCTCGAACACGACCAAAGACCCTGGTCCCTGGGAAGGCGAACAGCGCAACATGTGGAAGCCCACCCAGCAGGAGGCGCTCTGGTTCCACGGCGGGAACCTGCACCAGTCGCGCCACTACTCGCTCTACCTCGCGCTCCAGCTGAAGGCCCGCCTGGAGGGAATCCCCACCCCGGTCTACGGCCTGCAGGAAACCCACCACCTCCGCTAGACCACGACCCCCGGACAGAACGAGCAGGGAGAGAAAGCATGAGCATCCAGGACAAGGTCGTCCTGATCACCGGCGCCGGTCAGGGCATCGGCCGCGGCATCGCGCTGCGGCTAGCCGCGGACGGCGCGAACATCGCGATCGTCGACCTCAACGAGGCGAAGATGACCGCGGTGGCCGACGAGGTGGCCGCGCTCGGCCGGAAGGCCACCACCTTCGTGGCCGACGTGACGAGCCGGGACGAGGTCTACGCCGCGGTCGATCACGCCGAGTCCGCCCTCGGCGGGTTCGACGTCATGGTCAACAACGCCGGCATCGCCCAGGTCAACCCGATCTCCGAGGTCACCCCGGAGGAGGTCGCCAAGCTCTGGGCGGTCAACGTCGACGGTGTGCTCTGGGGCATCCAGGCCGCGGCCGCGAAGTTTCAGCAGCGCGGCCACGGCGGCAAGATCATCAACGCGTCGTCCATCGCCGGGCACGACGGCTTCGCCATGCTGGGCCCGTACTGCGCCACCAAGTTCGCCGTGCGGGGCCTGACCCAGGCGGCGGCGAAGGAGTACGCCAGCGCCGGGATCACGGTCAACGCCTACTGCCCCGGCGTCGTCGGCACCGACATGTGGGTGACCATCGACGAGCGGTTCGCCGCCCTCACCGGCGCCGCGATCGGCGAGACGTACGACAAGTTCGTCGGGGGCATCGCTCTGGGCCGGGCGCAGACCCCGGAAGACGTCGCCGCGTTCGTCTCCTACCTCGCCGGGCCCGACTCGGACTACATGACCGGGCAGGCCGGCCTCATCGACGGCGGCCTCGTCTACCGCTGATCGCGCCCGGCCCCCTCCCCTCCGAACCGTCGAAAGGAACACCCATGCGCGCAGCGCGCTACTACGACCGCGGAGACATCCGCATCGAGGACATCCCGGCCCCGCCCGTCGACCCCGGCACCGTCGGCATCGACGTCGCCTGGTGTGGCATCTGCGGCACCGACCTGCACGAGTACCTGGAAGGGCCGATCTTCATCCCGCCGGCCGGTCACCCCCACCCGGTCTCCGGGGAGGCGGCGCCGATCACCATCGGGCACGAGATGAGCGGCACCGTCTACGAGGTCGGCGAGGGCGTCGAAGGGCTGTCGGTCGGTGACCGGGTCGTCGTCGAGCCCTACATCGTCGACCCGCAGTACTCCACCGACCCGGACACCGACTACCACCTGACGCCGAACATGAACTTCATCGGCCTCGGCGGCCGCGGCGGCGGGCTGGGCGAGAAGATCGTCGTCGAACGCCGCTGGGTCCACCCGGTCGGCGACATCCCGCTCGACCAGGCCGCTCTCATCGAGCCGCTGTCGGTCGGGTACCACGCGTTCGTGCGCAGCGGCGCCAAGGCCGGCGACATCGCCCTGGTCGGCGGGGCCGGCCCGATCGGCCTGCTCACCGCCGCGGTGCTGCGGGCGAACGGCCTGACCGTCGTCGTCTCCGAGCCCAGCGCGCTACGGCGGCAGAAGGCCATCGACACCGGGGTGGCCGACCATGCCCTCGATCCCCGCGAGGTCGATGTTGTGGAGGAGGTCAAGCGCCTGAGCGACGGCCGCGGCGCCGACGTCGGTTTCGAGTGCAGCTCGGTGAACGTCGTGCTGGACACCCTCTTCGACGCGATCCGGCCCGGCGGGGTGATCGTCGTCGTCGCCATCTGGGGTCACCCCGCGCAGATCGAGCTGCAGAAGCTGGTGCTCAAGGAGGTCGATCTGCGCGGCACCATCGCCTACCGCGGCAACCACCCGGCGGCGATCGCGCTCGTCCAGGAGGGCAAGGTCGACCTCGCCCCGTTCATCACCGGCAAGATCGGGCTGGACGACCTGGTGGACAAGGGCTTCGACACGCTGATCCACCGCAACGACACCGCGGTGAAGATCCTGGTCTCGCCGTCCGGTCAGGGACTGTCCGACCAGTGACCGGTCGCGCCCGGGTCGGCCGTCGCGATGACGGGCGGCCCGGGCGTCCTGGCGTCAGGCCCGGGTGAACGGCAGCGCGGTGGTCAGCCAGTCGACCAGCGCGGTCGGGTTACGGCTTTGCGTCCACACCCGACCCGGACCCTGGATGTCCATGACGAAACCCTCACCGGTCTTACCGGTCTGGATCCAGCCCTTCGCCACCTTGCGCAACTGGACCTGCATGCCTTCGTCGTAGGCGACCAAGTGGCCGGTGTCGATGGTGAAACCCTGACCCGGTGGCACCTCCAGCAGGTCCAACGCCCCGAACGACGCGGCGATCACCTTGCCCTGACCGGAGCAGCGGACGACGAACCCGCCCTCGCCACCGAACAGCAGCTTGGCCCCGCCCCACTTGGTGTCCAGGCTGATGCCCTGCTCCGACGCGATCCACGAACCGCGGGTGAGGACCAACCCGCGCTGCGGGGTCACCTCCATGACGGTGATGTCGCCGGGGAGGCTCGGGGCGATGTCCACCCACGTCGGGGCATGCGGGTGGCCGGCGAAGGTGGAGACGAAGAACGACTCCCCGCCCAGCGCCGACCGTTTCAACGCACCCATGAACCCGCCCTGCATCTGCGCGGAGACGGTGACCCCGGTCGACTGCATCACCATCACCCCGCTCTCCCCCTGGAACTGCTCCCCGGGCGCCAGATGGCACCGGGCGACGGCGTAGGACGGGCTGTGACGCAGTTCGACCTGCATGGAAGGGCTCCTCGTGGATCAGCTGACGGGTGCGCTCACTCGCGACCAGGATGCCTGCCGCGACGCCGGCACCGGCCGATCACGAGACGTTCGGGCGCGGCGGTGATACCCGGGTCAGCCCAGGTGCCCGTGCAGGAAGTCGGCCATGTCCAGGGCGACCAGGCCGCGGGCCATCGGTTCGCAGTGCCAGCTCGCGCCGTCCTGCTCCCCGTAGGCGATCAGCTGCTTCTCCCCCGGCAACGCCTCGTACAGCTCACGGGACTGTCCCGGGAAGAACTGCTCGCCCGCCGGATCGGTGATCAGCAGCGGGGTGTCGATGCGGGCGATGGTCGCCGGGTCGAGGACGAACCGGTCGACCTGCGTGAACAACGCGAACGGCGTCAGGTCGGCGCCGTAGGGGCGGGCCCGGAAGGCCAGCTCACGTTCGGTGCGCGGATCGTCGGCCGGCTCAGCCATGTACCGGTCAAACGTCTCGGCGTCACCGGACCGCAGCAGGTCGAGCATGACCGGCGGCAGGTGCGCGTTCCAGGTCCGGGACACATCCACGACGCCGCCATCGGCCACCGCCGCGCGGAACCGGTGCTCGAAGGCCAGCGCCCGCGGCAACCAGTAGCCGCCCTGGCTGATGCCGTAGGCCAGCAACCGGTCGGCGTCGACGTCCGGCCGCGCCACCAGCGCGTCGACCACCGGGGTCAGCACGGACTCCCAATCGGGCACGAACGGAACCCCCTGCTCGAACAGCATCGACTGCTGCCCGGGCCCGTCGAAGACGTAGGCATTCCAGCCCTGGTCCAGCGCCATCCGCAGACAGGCCGACCACAGCGAGGTCAGGGCGCCGTCGCTGCCGTTGGTGACCACCAGCGTCGGCCGGGGCGCCCCGTCGGCCGCCGGGCGCAGCAGATAGCCGGGCAGCCGGTGCTCACCCCACGGGACGTCGAACCGGACGTGCGCCCCGCCCGAGGCGGCGATGAACGCGTCCCAGGCGTCGCGGTGCCGGCGGAACGTCGGCCGCAGCACGCTGTCGTCGGGCATGCCGTCCACGAAGGCCAGCGCGGCGTCGTAGGCCGCGGAAGCGTTCAACCACAGCCGACCGGCGCTGGGTCGACCGGCGGCCTGGCGTTCGGCGGCCTGGCCGGCCAGCCGATCGGCGACCGCGTTCCACTGCGTGTACCAGCCGGTCGCGTCGTCGTCCTCGATGGCGGCCAATGTCCGCAGGACGATCCCGGGGTCGATGACCCCCTGTCCGCTGTGTCCGACGATCAGCCGGGCGGCGAAGTCGAAGTCGTCGGCGGCGAAGAAGCGGTCGGTGCCCACGGGGTCCTCCTCGGGTCGAGGTCTAGCGGTGGTCGGCGGTGGGCGCGTGGGCGGCCAGCCGTTGGGTCTGCTTGACGCCCTGTGCGATGAGCAGGATGGGGATGACCCAGTTCAGCAGCAGGTTGCCGTGGCCGGAGGTCAACCCGGCCGTCGCCGCGTCCGGGTTGACCAGGGCCGCGACGACGTGACTGACGGCCATGCCCAGGACGACCAGTCCCCACAGGGCACTGATCCGGCGGTTGGTCTCCCGGAACCTCGGCGACCCCCAGTACTGCTGCGGCACCGACTCTTTCGCGTAGGCCTCGGTGAACGGGACGGTCGCGGCCGACAGCAGCATGACCGCGGCCAGCACGACGGCCGCGGTGGTGCGACCCCACACCGCCACCCACTCGGCGTTCGCGGCCCCACCGTGCGCGATGACGGCCAGCACGACGAAGACGGCCAGGCTGGTGAACTCGAGCAGGCGGCGCTGCCAGATCGCCAACCCGAGGCTGAGCACCGCAGCGATGACCGTCGCGACCTGTGGGCCGGTGTCGTGGACGATCACGCTGAACACGATCCACGGCGCCATGCCCAGCAGGATCCGAACGGGGTTCACCGCGCCTCCCTCGCCTCGACGGCCCCCTCGAACCGAGACCGTGGCACCGATCCTGCGACCCCCCGGCGGGACAGCGGGCCGGCCGAGGGCTCGGCCCCCCGAACGGGACCAACGACCACGACCACGGGGCGGACGTGGATCGAGGACGGTCGGAGGCCACTGTCGGACCCCCGCCCTACGCTCGTCCCATGTCCGGCCCACCCCCGCCGCCCGCCGTGGAACTGTCGGCCGGGCAGAAGCTCATCGAGCTGATCCTGGGCTCGCAGGATTGGATCCACCGGCAGGTCGAGCGGGTGGAGATCATGCCGACCGGCGATGTCCTGCATCAGGTGTCGCTGGACCTGACCGTGCCGGCCGACCTGGCCCTGCCCGGCTCGCGGGGGGCCGTCCAGGTCCCGGTGTCCCTGCTGGCCAAAGGCCCGCTCAGCCAGTTCAGCGTCATCGGGCCGGAGGACCGCCCGGTCCCGCTGCTCGAGTCGGCGGCCAACAGCGAGCTGGCGGCCGCGTTCCTGCACGCGCTCGCCCGGGTCACCTACGGGTTCTCGCCGGCCACCGAACCGGTGACGGTCGGCATCCTGCTGGCCGACATCGTCTCCTCCGACCGCCGACGGGGGCGACTGGCCGTCGAGCGACTGCGTCGCCTCCTGGACGACTCGCCCGGCGCACCGGCCGCCGACCCGCTCGAGGTCGCCACCTTCTTCTCGATGGTCGAGGTGTTCGCCCGCCGCTTCCTCATGGTCATCGAACTGGACGCAGACCTGGTCGGCCGCAGGTGCATCGTCAAGTACTCCTACCTGGATTCCCGCAACGATCCCCACGACCGCCCCCGGTACGAGATGAGTTGGGACCTGGGTCATTTCGGCGTGGCGGCCAGCTACCACTTCGAGCTGGTCAGTCCCCAGTTGCTGGAGATCACCTCACTCACCCTCGTGCAGGTCTCCGGCGACGAGGTCTCCCCGCGAACCACCGAGTTGCCGTCGGCGGGGGTCAGCGTCGGACACCTGGCCGTTCGGCCCCGGTCCCGGCTGTCCACCGCGGCGGTCGTCGCCGCCCTGGTACCGCGCCGGTACGGCGTGGTCAGCCAGAGCTTCGCCGGCACCCTGCTCGCCACGCTGGTGCTCGGTGCGATCGTCCTGGGTCGTCATCTGCGTGACCTGTGGAACCCGGGCGCCACCGTCGCCCCCACCGCGGCCGGCATCCTGTCCGCCGGGGGCGCCATCGTGCTGACCTGGATCGCCCGTACCCCCGAGGACCGCATCGTGGCTGCAGTCCTGCGCCGCCCGCGCCGCCACCTCCTCGGAGTCGGGGCCCTGCTCATCGCCGCCGGCCTCTACATGGCCGTGCCCGTTCCCGAACCGGCCCGGACCGTCGGATGGTGGTTGCTGCTCGGGGCCGCCGTGGCCGTGGCCGTGGCCGCCACCGTCCACCGGACCCTCAGCCGTCCGCGGCCTTCACCGGTCGGATCCTCCCCAACCCGACGACGCCGACGTATCCTCGGACCAGAAGCGTCACCCGGTGATGACGACGGAGAGGACGGTGACGAGCGTGGACACCCATGAGTCGGAACCATCGTTGGCGGACACCGTGGCTCCCCCGGCCCGTCACGTGGCCCGTTTCGTCTACCGGGGCAAGACCGGCGCCCTGATCGGCCGGAGTTCGGGCATCAAGGACGCGGCCGAGGCCCGCAAGGTCGTCGAGTCGCTGCGCCGTAAGGCCGCCGCCCTCTCCTGATCCGGAGCGACCCGGTTGTCCCCTCGGTGACAACCACGGTGCCGGGAAAGCCAAGTCCGGCGCCCGCACGATCCCGCACGCTGCGCAGGTAGGTCTTCGTTCCTGCCCGCCGCCAACCGGGAGCTCCCATGACCACCACCCTGCCCGACCCCACCACCCAGCGACCGGACGCCACCACGGTCGTCCGCGGCGCCTGCCCCCATGACTGCCCCGACACCTGCGCCATGTTGGTGACCGTCACCGACGGCCGGGCCACCGCGGTCGCCGGCGACCCCGACCACCCGTACACCAACGGTGGTCTGTGCGTGAAGGTCAACAACTACCTCGACCGCGTCTACGACCCCGAGCGGGTGCTGTACCCGCTGCGCCGCACCGGCCCCAAGGGCAGCGGCCAGTTCGAGCGCATCAGCTGGCCCGAGGCCATCGACGAGGTCGCCACCCGCCTGCGCGGCGTGGTCGACGAATTCGGACCGGAAGCGGTGATGCCGGTCAGCTACCTGGGGACCCAGGGCATTCTGAACGGGCTGAACGTCGGCGACCCGTTCTTCGCCAAGCTCGGCGCCACCGTCGCCGAACGGACCTACTGCGACTCCGGCTCGTGCACCGCCTACGCGATGACCATCGGCGACACCGCCGGCGTCGACCCGGAGAGCATGGTGCACTCGCGCTTCATCCTCATCTGGGCCTGCAACATCATGAGCACCAACCTGCACCTGTGGCCGATCATCGCCGAGGCCCGCAAGCGCGGGGCCAAGGTCGTCGTCGTCGACCCGGTGCGCACCCGGACCGCCGCGGCCGCCGACCAGCACATCGCCATCCGGCCCGGCACCGACGGCGCCCTCGCGCTGGCCATGGCCCACGTGATCATCGCCGAGGGACTCACCGACGACGACTACGTCGCCCAGTACACGGTCGGCTTCCCCGAGTTCGCCGAACGCGTGCAGCAGTACACGCCCGAGTGGGCCGCCGAGGAGACCGGGGTCGACGCCGAGGTCATCCGCACCCTGGCCCGCGAGTACGCGAGCACCCAGCCGTCGGTGATCCGGATCGGTGTCGCCGTGGAACGGCACGCCGGCGGCGGGCAGGCCGTCCGGGCGCTGTCCTGCCTGCCCGGCCTGGTCGGCGCGTGGCGGCGGCCGGGGGGCGGCATCCTGCAGCTGCCGCTGTGGGCGTTCCCCGTCAACTGGGGCGCGTTCATGCACCCCGAGATGCTGACCCCGGGCACCCGGGTGATGAACCAGTACCGCCTGGGCGCCGCCCTCGCCGGTGAGCTACCCGCGGGACCGCCGCTCAAGGCGCTGTTCGTCTACAACTCGAACCCGGTCGTCGTCTGCCCCGACCAGGACCGGCTCGTCGCCGGACTGCAGCGCGAGGACCTGTTCACCGTGGTCAGCGAGCAGTTCCTCACCGACACCACCGACTACGCCGACATCGTCCTGCCCGCGACCACGCAGCTGGAGCAGGACGACATCATGTTCTCCTGGGGGCACCTGTACGTGACGTACAACCACCGCTCCATCGACCCACTGGGCGAAGCCGTCCCCAACACCGAGCTGTTCCGTCGGCTCGCCGCGGCGATGGGCTTCGACGACCCGGTCTTCCGGCGCACCGACGCAGAGATGATCGCCGAGGCGTTCGACTGGACCCACCCGCACATGCAGGGCATCACCCTGGAACTGCTGCAGGAGAAAGGCTGGATGCGTCTGTCGGTCCCGCCGTCGGAGGAGTACGCGCCCCACGCCCAGGGCAATTTCCCCACCGCCTCCGGCAAGGTCGAATTCGTGGCCTCGGCCGCGGCCGGCGGGAATTTCGTCGTGCCCCTCTTCCGGCAGGGTTCCAACGACTTCCAACCGGGCCAGCCGATCGACCCGCTGCCGCACTACATCCCGCCACGGGAGAGCCACGAGGCCGACCCGGAACTCGCCGCCCGGTACCCGCTCAACCTGCTCACCCCGAAATCCCACGCCTACCTCAACTCGAGTTTCGCGAGCCACGAGTTCCACCGTCAGGTGCAAAAGCCCGCGACCCTGATCGTGCACCCGCAGGACGCGGCCGCCCGCGGCATCACCGACGGCGCGACGGTGCAGGTGTTCAACGACCGGGGCCGGTTCACGCTGGTGGCCAAACTCGACAAGACGCTGCTCCCCGGCGTTGTCGTCACCGCGATGGGCGAATGGCGCAAGCACTCCAAGGCCGGCGCGACTCTCGCCGCCGTCAACCCGACGGCGTTCGCCGACCTCGGCAACGCCCCCACGTTCTCGGACACGCTGGTCGAGGTGGAAATCGCATGAGCTACGTCATCGGTGACGCGTGCATCGACATCATGGACCGGTCGTGCATGGAGGAATGCCCGGTCGCCTGCATCTACATCGGTGACCGCATGGCCTACATCCACCCCGACGAATGCGTCGACTGCGGCAAGTGCATGCCCGCCTGCCCCAGTGAGGCCATCAACTGGGAGTACAAGATGCCGCCCGACCAGGCCCCGTTCACCGCGGCCGCGGCGGAATTCGTCGCCGAGCACGGCCTGGGCGGTGGTTCCGACGAACAGCCCATCGGCGTGGACCACCCCATCGTCGACGAACGGCGGCCCCGATGACCGAGGACGCCGACCTGGTCGCCGATCTCGTGATCGTCGGGACCGGGCCGGTCGGCCTGTACGCCATCTACTACGCGGGTTTCCGCGGCCTGTCGGTGGTGGCCATCGACGCCCTGCCCGAGCCGGGTGGGCAGATGACCGCGCTGTACCCGGAGAAACCGGTGTACGACATCGCCGGCTTCCCCCAGGTGCGGGCCCAGGACCTCGTCGACAACCTCGTCCGGCAGGCCGAGCAGGCCCGGCCGACGTACCTGCTCGGGCACCGGGCCGTCGAACTGAACCAGGACGACGACGGGGTCACCGTCCGCACCGATCGCGGCGCGACGGTCCGGGCGGCCGGACTACTCATCACCGGCGGCATGGGCGGCTTCGTCCCGCGCCCCCTGCCGGTCGGCAACGAGTACGTCGGCCGCGGGGTCCGGCACGCCGTGCCCCGCCCGGCCGAACTCGCCGGGCAGGACGTGCTGGTCGTCGGCGGTGGGGACTCGGCCGTCGACTGGGCGCTGTGCCTGGAACCGCTGGCCGCGAGCGTCACCCTGGTGCACCGGCGGCCCACGTTCCGGGCCCACGCGGCCAGCGTCGACCAGCTGCACGCCTCGTCGGTCCGCGTCCTCACGCCGTACGAGCTGACCGCCGTCCACGGGGAGGACTCCGTCACCGGCGTGGACCTGCTCGGACCGGACGGCGTGCGCACGCTGCCGGTGACGGAGATCGTCGGGGCCATCGGATTCCAGGCCGACCTGTCCGCACTGGCCGGCTGGGGCCTCGGGCTGGCCCGCCGGCACATCCCGGTCGACCGGTCGATGCAGACGTGCCGTCCCCGGGTGTTCGCCGCCGGCGACATCGCCGACCACCCCGGCAAGGTGCGGCTGATCTCAGTGGGCTTCGGGGAGGCCGCGACCGCGGTCAACCATCTCGCGCCGCTGGCCCGACCCGACCTGTCCGTGGTGCCCGGTCACTCCAGTGATCTGGGGGCCGACGGTTCCGCCGCCCCGGAACCGGTGGCCGCCGCCCGCCGCTGAGAGGGCGTCATCCCGAAGCGGGCCCGGAAGATGCGGCAGAAGTGGGCGTGGTCGGGCAACCCGTGACGGGCCGCCACCGCCCCGATGCTGACGTCACCGGGCTCGCCGAGAGCCCGCCAGCAACGCTGCAGCCGCTGCTCGCGCACGTACTCGACGACCGACGTCCCGGAGCCGCGGAAGAGGCGGTGCAGGTAGCTCGTCGAGATCGCACAGGCGGCTGCGATCTGCGACGGGGCGAGGTCGGGGTCGGCCAGATGCCGGGCGACGTATGCCCTCGCCCGGTCCAGGTGCAGGTGCGTCGTCGATTCCTGCTGCTGGACAGGCACACTGCGGACCAGCGCGACCAGCAGGTCCCCGACGCTCTGCGTCATCGCCTCGGCGGCCGGCCCCACCAGCGCCTCGCCGTCGAGGCGATGCAACGCGGACAGGAACGGCGGCACCATCGCAGCCACCCCGTACCGCCCGTCGAACCGGATCGCCGTCACCCGCGTCATCTCCGCGCGGGTGAGCGGCAGCAATCGCGTCGGGAACAGGCAGACCGAGTAGGCGAACGGACCCGATGTCTCGAACACGAAGGGGCGGCTGCTGTCGTAGACGACGAGGTCACCCGGCCCGATGACCGCCTCGCGCCCGTCCTGCACCACCAGGGTCGTGCCCTGTCGGGCCACCGCGATCTGCAGGTAGTCCTCGTCGGCGCGACGGACCAGGCTCGACGTGCGGTGGAACCGGTGCGGGCCGCCCTCGATGCGGCGGATCAGGGTGTCGCCGACCGTGGTGGCATGCACCCGGGCCCGGGACATCCGGGACTCCAGCGGATCGACGGCGAGCGGGACGAACTGATCGCAGACGGTGCTCCGCCAGAACTCCAGACGGTCCGCGTCGGCCACCGTCGCGGTGTCGATCGTGCTGATGGCCATCAGGACATGATCGGGCACGTTCATGACGGGGGCATCACATGTTCCGCAGTTCAGCGGGCGGTGGTGCTCCGCTCGATGGCCCGGGCCCGTACGTCGTCGTCGGTGCAGAACCCGGTCCGGCTGCGCTTGAGGCAGAGCAGCCCGACCAGCCGTCCGCCGTCGACCACGGCGAGCCGGCGACGGTGGCTTCCCAGCAGCACCCTCGCCTCGTCGAGCGGCAGAGCCGGGTCGACGACCCGCCCGGTCGTACTGCCGAAGCCGCGGACCGGCAGCGGCCCGGCCGACGGATCGAGATCAGTCAGGTCGCCGCGCTCCACCACCGAGAGCAGCCGGTCGCCGTCCACCACCAGCAGGGCGTGCACGTGGCCGCCGGCGAAGAGCTGGCGCGCCTGCGCGACCGTCGTCCAGGGGCCACACCGCTTGGGCGACCGGAGCATGGCCTGCCCCACGGTGCGCGTGGCCACGGCGGGGCCGGCCAGCGGATGACAGCTGGTCGTCATGGCAGCACTCCCCTTCCGGTCCGGCGGTGTCCCATGGGACCACGGACGGGGGTCCCGGCGCTTGGCCCTGCGGTCCCGGTGATTGTCCCAGCGGCGCATCGGGGGCTTCCCGCGGTCGCCGGCGGGCCGGTCTGGTAGACCCGGGGGCATGCTGCTCGAATCGCAACGCCGCGAGATCATCGACTACTGCCTGAAGATGGCCGCCGAGGACCTGACCGTCGGCACCTCGGGGAACATCAGCGTCCGGGTCGGCGACCTGGTCGCCATCACCCCGTCCGGCGTCGACTACGACGTCCTGACCCCCGAGTTGATCAGCGTCATCGACCTGGACGGCACCGTCGTCGAGGGCGAGCGCAAGCCGTCCACCGAGGTGCCGATGCATCTGCTGGTCTACCGGGAGACCGACGCGACGGCCGTCATCCACACCCACCCGGTCTACGCGACCGTGGTCTCCACCCTGGTCGACGAGACCCCCTGCATCCACTACATGCTCGCGCTGCACGGCGGCCCGGTGCGGGTCGCGCCCTACGCGCCGTTCGGCAGCGACGAGCTGGCCGAACACGTCCGTACCGCCATGGTCGACCGGCACGCCGTCCTCATGCAGAACCACGGCGCCACCACCTGGGGCGACTCCCTGCACAGCGCCTTCTCCCGCTCGCTGTACCTGGAATGGGTGTGCCGGGTCTGGGTCACGGCCCGCCAGATCGGCGACCCGCGCATCCTGTCGTCCGACGAGATGGGCGTCGTGATGGGCAAGCTCGGCTCGTACGGCAAGTAGCCCGGGCCGCACCGAGTCGGTAAAGAATGCCGCTACCAGGTACCTGGTAACGGCATTCTTTACCGACCTGACCCGACCTGACCCGACCCGACGGTCCAGGTGTCCCGCCCGGCCAGCAGCGCCGACAGGTCGCCCTGTCCACGGCGGGCGATGGCCGTGTCGATCTGCGCGGTCATCGCCGCCTCGTAGGTCGGGCGCTTGACGTCGCGGAAGATGCCGATGGGCGTCTGATCCAGGGTCTCCGGGTCGGACAGCCGGGAGATCGCGAACGCGGTCGACGGGTCGGGGTCGTGGGCGTCGTGCACCAGCAGGGCGTCCACCCCGACCTGGTCGACGTCGACGACCTCGAGCCGGCCGGCGTGATCGCGCCGGACGCCGCGGTGCCCGCCGATGCCGAACCGGATCGGCTGCCCGTGCTCCAGGCGGATGGTGACCTCGTCCTTGCTGGTCGAGTCCTTGAGCGGGTCGAAGGCGCCGTCGTTGAAGATGTTGCAGTTCTGGTAGATCTCCACCAGCGACGTCCCCGGGTGGGACGCGGCGGCCTGCAGCATCGACGTCAGGTGCGTGCGGTCGGAGTCGATGGTGCGGGCCACGAACGACGCCTCCGCGCCCAACGCCAGCGACACCGGGTTGAACGGGGTGTCCACCGAGCCGAGCGGCGTCGACTTGGTGAGCTTGCCGATCTCGGACGTCGGCGAGTACTGGCCCTTGGTCAGCCCGTAGATCCGGTTGTTGAACAGCAGGATCTTGAGGTTCACGTTGCGGCGCAGCGCGTGGATCAGGTGGTTGCCACCGATCGACAACGCGTCGCCGTCGCCGGAGACCACCCACACCGACAGGTCGGACCGGGAGGTGGCCAGTCCGGTGGCGATGGCCGGCGCGCGCCCGTGGATCGAGTGCATACCGAACGTGTTGACGTAGTACGGGAAGCGGGCGGCACAGCCGATGCCGGAGATGAAGACGATGTTCTCCCGCTTGACCCCGAGCTGCGGCAGGAAGTTCTGCACCGCGGCCAGGATCGCGTAGTCCCCGCAGCCCGGGCACCAGCGCACCTCCTGGTCGGACTTGAACTCCTTGGCGCTCTGCGGGCCGTCGGCCTTCGGCAGGTGCCGCAGGGCCGGGGCGTCCAGCAGCACCGGGCCGGCGCCGCGGGCGGGGCGGGCCGGACGGGTGGGGGTGCTCGGCTCGGTCATCAGGCGTCCTCTCCGGTGATCTCGATGGTGGGGACGACCGGGCCGGCGACCGGCCCGTAACGACCGGCCGAACCGACATCGGTCCGGGTGAAGGTGCCCTCCGCGACGGACCGGACGGCCGCCTCCAGGTCGGCGACCCGGAACGGCAGGCCCCGGACCTGGTTCACCGCGATCGCGTCGACCAGGTACAGACCCCGCAACAGCAGGGCCAGCTGGCCGAGGTTCATCTCCGGCACGATCACCTTGCGGTAGGACCGCAGCACCTCGACGGTGTTGGCCGGCATCGGGTTGAGATGCCGCAGGTGGGCCTGGGCGACCGGCAGACCGGCGGCCCGCAGGTTGCGCACGGCGCCGGTGATCGGCCCGAACGTCGACCCCCAGCCCAGCACCAGGATGTCCGCATCCCCCGAAGGGTCATCGACCTGCAGGTCCGGGACGTCGATCCCGGCGACCTTGGCCGCGCGCGTCCGCACCATGAAGTCGTGGTTGGCCGGGTCGTAGGAGATGTCGCCCGTGCCGTCCTTCTTCTCGATGCCGCCGATGCGGTGCTCCAGACCGGCGGTGCCGGGGATCGCCCACGGGCGGGCCAGGGTCTCCGGGTCGCGCAGGTAGGGCAGGAACAGCGGCCGGTCCTCGGTGCCGCCGTTGGGTTCGGTGGCGAACGGAACCCGCAGGTCGGGCAGGGTCTGCACGTCGGGGATCCGCCACGGCTCGGACCCGTTGGCCAGGTAGCCGTCGGACAGCAGGAACACCGGGGTCCGGTAGGTCAGCGCGATCCGCGCGGCCTCCAGGGCGGCGGCGAAGCAGTCGGACGCCGACTGCGCGGCGACCACCGGGACCGGGGCCTCCCCGTTGCGGCCGAACAGCACCTGCAGCAGGTCGGCCTGCTCGGTCTTGGTCGGCAGACCGGTCGACGGGCCACCCCGCTGCACGTCGACGACGATCAACGGCAGCTCCAGGGCGACGGCCAGACCGATGGTCTCGGCCTTCAGGGCCACCCCGGGACCGGACGTGGTGGTCACCCCCAGCGAGCCGCCGTAGGACGCCCCGAGCGCGGCGGCCACCCCGGCGATCTCGTCCTCGGCCTGGAAGGTGCGGACACCGAAATGCTTCAGGTTGGACAGCTCGTGCAGGATGTCCGACGCCGGGGTGATCGGGTACGACCCCAGGAACAGCGGCAGGCCGGCGCGCTCGGCCGCCGCGACCAGCCCGAACGCCAGCGCCTGGTTGCCGCGGATGGTGCGGTAACGCCCGGCCGGCAGGGCCGCCGGCTTGACCTCGTAGTGGACGGCGAAGCCCTCGGTGGTCTCGCCGAACGACCAACCGGCCTCCAGGGCGACCAGGTTGGCCTTGAGGATGTCCGGCTTCTTGGCGAACTTGGTCTCCAGGAACCGCCGGGTCCCCTCCAGCGGCCGGTGGTACAGCCAGGACAGCAGGCCCAGCGCGAACATGTTCTTGGCCCGCTCGGCGTCCTTGCGGGACAGATCGAGCCGGCTGATGGCGTCGACCGTCATCGTCGTCAGCGCGACGGCGTGCACCTGGTAGTCGGCCAAGCTGCCGTCCTCGAGCGGGCTGACGGTGTAGCCGACCTTGGCCAGGTTGCGCTTGGTGAACTCGTCGGTGTCGACGATGACGGTCCCGCCCTTGGGCAGGTCACCGAGGTTGGCCTTGAGCGCGGCCGGGTTCATCGCCACCAGCACCGTCGGCGCGTCCCCGGGGGTCACCACCGAGTGGTCGGCGAAGTGCAGCTGGAACGCCGACACCCCGGGCAGGGTCCCCGCAGGGGCGCGGATCTCGGCCGGGAAGTCCGGCAACGTCGACAGGCTGTTGCCGAACGCCGCGGTCTCGACGGTGAACCGGTCACCGGTCAGCTGCATCCCGTCACCGGAGTCACCGGCGAACCGGATGACCACCTGGGTCAGGGTTTCGACGCGCTTGGCGCTCGACGTCGCGGAATTCGACGTGGGGGAGTTCGACACTGACGACACGGGGGTCCATTCTGCCCGGTCGGTCGGGCGGGCCGGACCAGTACCGGGCATCCCGGTTTCGCGCCGCGATCGTCGGCGTCGGCGGTCAGGGGCCGGGGAAAGACTGACCTGGCCGGACGCGCCGGTCGATCGCCGACGGGACGGCCCGTCCGGCTCCGGCGGGCGAGCGGGTCGACGCCCGGCTCGGCACCGGCCCCCACTGGTCGATGGGCGGCAGCAACATCAGGGGCACGACGGCGGGGTCCACCGACCGTCCCGGCAGGCAGTCGTGCTCAGCCGACGCGGTGAGCGCCGGGGCGCGCGCCAGGATCGCCGGGATGACCCACGGATCGGTGTGCTGAACGGTCAGTTCCAGGGCCCGGACCCACCGGTGGACGGCGCACGCCCCGCACACCGCGCGCCCGTCCGGGCACCCGGGGACGCGGACGTCGACCGACTCGCCCGGCACGTGGACCAGCACCTCGCCCGTCCCCAACCGGACACAGCCCACGGTCAGCGCGGAGACCGCCGGCGCGGTCAGCCCCACCGCGGTGAGCGCGACCAGCGCCTGGTCGCGGCGGACGATCCAACCGGACGACGAGCCCTGGACGGGCAGCGGTGCGGGGGGCCGGGCCAGTTGCACGTGGTCGGCCGACACCCGACGCATCAGGGGGCGGATGCGGCGGGTCGTAGGGTGGGTCCCGTCCGTCGTGGTCATGGTCGTCCTTTCCTTCCGTCGGGACCTGCGGTCCCCGTCGCCCGTCGATGGCACCGGTCGCGGCGCCGGCGTGGTGCTCAGGAACTCCGCGTGGGGGTGGGCTGGTCGAGCAGGGCCGGGCGGGTACGCCGGTCCGTCGGCGGGACCACCGCGAAGGCGGCCGGGGTGGGTGACGGTGCGGCGACCTGGTCCGCCGCGAACCGGTCCAGGGTCGCGGCGGCCACGGCGGCCATCGGGGTGCGCCGGTCCATGGCGGTGCGCTGCAGCCACCGGAAGGCCTGCGGTTCGCTCATCCCCCGATGGGTCATCAGCAGGCCCTTCGCCCGTTCGACCAGCTCGCGGTCCCGCAGCCGGACGGTGATGTCCTGCACCTGGTCGCGCAGCGCCTCCAGGGTGGCCGACCGCGCCAGCGCCACTTCGACCGCGGGAAGCACCGCAGCCGGACGCAACGGCTTGACGACGCACCCGAGCGCCCCCGAGGTGGCGATCCGCTCCCGGGACGGGGCGCGCTCACCGATCATCAGGACCACCGGGGCGGCCTGCCGACGGTGCAGCTCGGCGGCGGCGCCCAGGCCGTCCGTCGTCGGCCCGACGCTCCCGGCGGCGTCCCGCAGTCCGGCGTCGACCATCACCAGGTCCGGGCGGAGCTCGGCGGCCCACCGCAGCGCGTCCCGGCTCCGCCCGACGGTCCGCAGCACCGTGCCGCCGCGCGCGCCGAGCATGGCCGCGATCGTCACGCCGGTCTGCGGATCCTGGTCGACGACGAGGATCCGGGGCGCGGACGGCGCCCGGGTCTCGGGCTCCCTCGTCGGCGCCGGTGCCCGTCCGGTCACCGGCAGGTCGACCGGGCCGCCGTCGCGGGCCCGTCGTACCCGCCGCCGCTGGGCCGGAGCACAGGCACCCCCCGGTGCCCGGCTCACCGCCGTCGTCATTTCGGTCATCGACACATCAACTCCCCCGGTCTTGACGTCATCGTGCGGGAGCGATATGGCCGGGGTGTTTCACCCAGATCACTGCGGGGACCGATGCATCAGCCCGGTCGGTGCGTCCCCGTCGACGGCCGGAAGGGCATGCTGGACCCGGACGGGATCCGGCCCACGGACGAGGGAGTACTGGTGAGCGCGCACGGTTCGGACAACAGCAGCGAGAACATCGGCGAGGGCTCCGGCGAGCAGTGGCGCGCCCAGGGCATCTCGCAGTGGGCCCGGCACGGCCTGGAGGAGATGGCCGAACGCGGCCAGATGGATCGCGCCGAACAGGGGCTGCCCGACGACACCTGGGTCGGGCTGCTCAGCGACGTCCAGCAGGCCGTCGCCGAGTCCGGGGATCAGCCGGTCGGGCGGGCGGCGGACGACGCCGAGCACTACGGCAGCGGCGCGGGCAGCTCCCTGCCGATCGACCGGTCGCAGGAGTCCGGCAAGGTCGTCTGATCGGTTCTCGGCGGCACGCCGTCACGAGGTGGGGACGGACTCCCCCGGCCCCGGTGCGGTGTCGACCGGCTCCGGGGCGGCCGTCCTCCGCCGGGCCCACAAGGCCGGCAGCGACGGCAGGGTGAACCGGTCAGGGGTGTTCTCGATCGGCCCGCCGGTCGGGTCGTCGTCGCCGGCCATCCGGATCGGGTCCCGCTCCGGGCGCAGCACGTCCCGGACGACGAGCACGACCAGGGTGATGACGAGGGCGTCCCGGACGAGCGCGGCGCCGATGAACGGGTAGATCGACAGTCCCTTGTTGGACACCCCGGCGAAGGACAGCATCAGCAGCACCCAGACGATGGCCTCGCTGGCCTGCCAGAACAGCAGCGGCCGCCAGCGCGGGACGGCCAGCACGGCCAGCGGCAGCAGCCACAGCGAGTACTGCGGCGACCAGACCTTGTTGGTCAGCAGGAACGCGGCCACCACGAGGAACGCCAGTTGGGCGAACCGGGGTCGCCGTCGCGCGGACAGCGCGAACCAGCCGATGGCCGCGCAGGCGACGAGGAACAGCACGAGCGAGACGGCGTTCAGGAACGACGGCGAGTCGGTGCCCGGGGCCTTGTCCCACAGGGTGGTCCCGGTGAGCGTGGTGGTGATGAAGTACCAGGAGTCGTATTCGGCCGGGCGTTCGGAGTTCAGCCGGATGAACTCGTACCACCCCTGCGGGTAGAGCAGCATGATCGGCAGGTTGACCACGAGCCAGGCGATCGCCGCCGCCCCCGCGGCCCGCGCCCATTCGGGCATCCGGCCGGACCGCAGGCACAGCACCAGCAGGGGCCCGAGCAGCAGCGCGGGGTAGAGCTTGGCCGCCGTCCCGAGCCCGATCAGGGCTCCGGCCAGCACGGGTTTGCCCCGGGCCCAGGCCAGCATCGCGCCGGCGGTGAAGCCGATGGACAGCAGGTCCCAGTTGGTGAAGGCGTGCACGACGAGCAACGGGGACAGGCACATGATGGCCGTGTCCCACACCCGTCTTCGGGCCATCCGGGCGGTGCAGGCCACCGCGACGAGATAGACGAACCCGAGCAGGATCGCGCCGATCGTGAAGTAGCTGGCGACGTTCAACGGCACCGGGAGGACACCGGTGGCCTGCGCGAACGAGTCGTACCCGCGTCCGATGCCGGCGACGGCCCACATCCAGAAGCCGGTGACGACCGGGTACTCCATGTACCGGACCTGGCCGTTGTCCTCCCAGGACGTGGCGTAGGGCAGGTCACCGGTGTTGAGCTTGTGGCTGCCGTACAGCGGGACGGCGTCGGTGTAGCAGGCGGTGATCCAGGGCCGTTGGCCGCCCTGGTCGAGGGTGACCCCGCCGTTGCCGTCCGGCTTCTGCTGGATGCAGGCCGCCTTGAACAGCCATCCACAGATGAGGACGGCGATGGCCATGATCAGGCAGACGCGCAGGGGCGTGAAGAGGGTCATCCGGCCGACCACCGCGTGGCGGCCCATCGGTCCGCCGACGGCTTCGCTGGCCCGGGCGACCGTCGGGTCGGTCCAGGTGGGGACGACCCGGTCGGACGGTGACAGTGAGGTCGACCGACCCGTGGTCCCCGACTGGTCCGCCGGGTCGCCCGTTGCCGACCGATCCGGCGATGGGTCCGACGTCAGGGGTGATGGCCCCGGATCCGGTATGGCCCGCTCCGGCGGCTCTACGGTCACCCGGGCGATGCTACCGAGGCGGGTCGCCCGTCCCGGGAAGGCGACACGTCCCGTCAGCGCACGGTGACCGTCACGCAGAGTGGACACCCGATTTCGCCGGACCGGGCATCCTCGGCGGGTGTCGTGCGTCCAGCAGACATGACCATGCTGCTGGAACTGGCCGACACCACCGAGACGACCGCCGACACCCTGGCCTTCACCCGCTCCGCCGGCCTCGACGCCGATCGGTGCACGGACGCGAGCTGCGTCTACTGCTGCGGACCCGAGACCGACTGATCGAACCGGCGGCCCGGCGGCGGGTCTGCGGCGCAACTTGGCGACCCGGGCGGCGGGTCTGCGGCGCTATTTGGCGGCCCGGCGGCGGGTCCGCGGCGCGGCCTGGGCGCCCTTGTGGCCCATCACGAACGAGGCCACCAGGTGGTTCCACGTGCAGGTGCGGCAGACCTCGGTCTGGTAGACGTCGAACTCCCCGAACGTCTGCGCCATCGTCTCGAGTTCGCGTGGCAGGCGGGCGGAGCCGGCCATGTGCTTGATCTCGTCCCCGTAGACCCAGAACACGTGGATGAGCGATTCCTTGCGGCAGACCGGGCAGTCGGTGTCGGTGGGCACCCCGTGGAACTTGGCCGCGCGCAGCAGGTACGGCGACGCGTCGCACACCTCGCCGACCCCGGTCCGACCCGAGCGGACCTCCGCGAGCAGCGCCCGGCGCTGCAACGCATAGTCCACGAGTCCCCGCTGGGTCCGCACCCGGTCAGCGTACGCGGGCTGTTCCGGCCCCGTCGGGTGGTGTCGCAGCGCCCGCCGATCACGCCGCGCGACCATCACCCCGGCCGCCCCCGGATCGGGGGCGGCCGGCGTCGAACGACGTCGTCAGGCGGCGGAAAGCACCGTCAGGGGACGAGGATGGCGCGCCCGCGGACCTTGCCGTTGTCCAGATCGGTGATGGCGGACTGGAAGTCGTCCAGGGCGTACTTCTGGGTGTGCAGGGTGACGGCGCCCTGGGCGGCCAGCGCCATCAGGTCCTGCAGGTCGTTGTAGGAACCGACCAGGTTGCCGATGAAGTTGATCTCGGTGGAGATGATGTCGATGGTCGGCACGTCGATGTTCTCCCCGTACCCGACCACGTAGTAGTCGCCGGCCCGGCGCAGCATCCGCACGCCCTCGGCGGTGGCGCCGCCCTCGCCGACGAAGTCGATGATCGCCTCGGCGCCGTTGCCGCCGGTGAGCTCGAGGACCTGGTCGACCTGGGTGCCGTCGCCGACGACGGCGTGGTGGGCGCCGATGCTCTGGGCCAGCTTCGCCGCGTCCGGGTTGCGGTCGACGACGATGATCTCGGCCGGGCTCAGCGACCGCAGGACCTGGATGCCGATGTGGCCGAGCCCGCCGGCGCCGATGACGACGACCTTGTCCCGGGGGGTCAGCTTCTTCGCCGCCTTCGCGGCCGCGTGGTACGCGGTAAGGCCGGCGTCCGCCAGGGCAGCGACGTCCGACGGCTCCAGTGAGTCGTCGATCTTCACCGTGGAGCGGGCTGAGGTCAGCAGATACTCGGCGTAGCCGCCGTTGGTGTCGATCCCCGGGAACGCACTGTTGACGCAGTGCACGTCGTCGCCGGAACGGCACGCCCGGCAGAGCCCACAGGTGATGAGCGGGTGGAGGATGACCTTGTCGCCCTCCTTGACGTTGGTGACGGCGCTGCCGACGGCCTCGACCCAGCCGGCGTTCTCGTGGCCGATGGTGTACGGCAGCGGGACGTGGGTCTTGGGCTCCCACTGCCCTTCGAGGATGTGCAGGTCGGTCCGGCAGACACCAGCACCACCGACCTTCACCAGGACGTCCCACGGTCCCTTGACCTCGGGCTTTTCGATCTCGGTCATCTGCAGGTCCTGGTGATAGCCGACGACCTGGACTGCACGCATGTCGGTCACTGCACAACTCCTTTGATGGGCAGCCGCGCGGGCCTTTCGTGATCGCCCGCCGATGACCGCGGCGGTCACCGTTGCCGCCACCGTAGGGAGCGGGATGCCGTGCCACCACGCGAGTCTCACGGAGTGACAATCCCGGTGGGCGGGTCGGCACGGGGAGCGGAACCCGCAGCGGGAACCGATTCAGCAGGTTTGCGCGTCCGGCGGCGGGGAACGGTGTGCCCATGATGCGCACCGTGGCGCGCTGCGCGCCGACGACGAATGCTTCGTCTCCGCTCGCGGAGCAGTCCCGATGACGGCCGCGGGAACGGCGCGTCGAGCCGGAGCCGACGCCGCCGGGTCGCGACCACTGCGCATTCTCATCACCGTCGGTCTCGTCGCCTACGGGCTGGTCCATCTGCTGGTCGGCTGGCTCGCCCTGCAGATCGCCTTCGGGGCCGGCGGTTCCGGCGAGGCCGACCAACAGGGCGCGCTGGCCACCCTCGCCGGTCAGCCGTTCGGCGCCGTGCTGCTGTGGGTGACGGCGGTCGGCCTGTTCGCGCTCGTGGTGTGGCAGGGCCTGGAGGCGGCGATCGGCCACCGCAACGTCGACGACGAGAAGAAGCGGCTGGGCCGCCGGGTCGGGTCCGCCGGCCGCGCGGTCGTCTACGCCGGGCTGGGCTGGGCTGCGGTAAAGACCGTGACGGGAGCCGGCTCGTCCGGCGGTGACCAGAAGCAGGAGGGGCTGACCGCGCAACTGCTGGGCATGGGGTTCGGGCGCTTCCTGGTGGGCGCCGTCGGCATCGCCGTCCTGGTGGTGGCCGGCCGGCAGATCTGGAAGGGCGCGAGGAAGAAGTTCACCCGCGACCTGGCCGGTGGGGCCGCGCACTGGGTGGTCCGGCTGGGCCAGGTCGGGTACATCGCCAAGGGCGCCGCGCTGGCCGTCGTCGGCGGCCTGTTCGTCTGGGCCGCCGTCACCTACGACCCGGCCAAGGCCGGGGGGATGGATGACGCCCTGCGCACGGTGCACGACGCGCCGTTCGGGGCCGTGCTGCTGGCCGTCCTGGCGCTCGGCGTGATCGCCTTCGGCGGGTACTGCTTCGTCTGGGCGCGGCACCCCCGGGTGACGGCGGACGAGGGATCGGCCGACCGCTGACCGTCAGCCGGTGAGGTTCACCGGCTGGTCCGGTTGCCCGGGCGTGGCCAGCGTCGCCGAGATGGGCCCGGCCGAGTTCCCGTCCCACCGGCCGTAGTCCATGGTGAGGGTCTGACCGCCGCCCAGGTCCGGGTAGGTGATGGTGAGGGTGCCGTCCGAGGTGGCGTCGGTGCGTTCGACGGCCAACGCCACCTGCTGCGCGGCGGCCGCGTCGGTGCCCACGGAGACCGACGCCGTGCCCGCGGCAGGGTCACTGCCGACCGTCACCGGCGTGTTCGGGGCCAGCGCGTCCAGGCCGGCCGCGAACGAGTAGGACACGGCCCCGTTCTCACCACTGGCCGAGAGGGTCGGCGCCCCGTCACCGGTGGACTGCCAGGTGAACCGGTCCGCGCCCGGATCGATGATCATCGTGCTCTGCTGACCAGGTGCCATCTTCACGTCGCTGGCCTGCCGCACGTAGCCGGACCCGAGCACTGCGATGTCCACGTCGTCGGCCTGCGGCCCGTCACCGGCCTGCAGGGAGACGACGAAGCGACCGCTGGTGCCCACGGAGACCCAGGTGGAATCGGAGTCGCTGAGCGATTCCAGCTTCTGGAGGTCGACCGGCGGCTCGCCGTCCGGGGCGGTGATCTCGACGTCGACCGGCAGGTCATGGGAGCGATCCGTGACCATGACCAGGGTGCGGCCGCTCTGCTCCTCGCACACCGGGCATTGCTGGGGGCCGGTCACCGCACTGACGGGTGTCAGGACCATCCGGTTCGTCGGGCTGCCGACGTAGGGCTTCGGGTCGGTCGCCGGGTTGGCGGCGGTTGCGTACTGCCAGGTGTCGGCGGCCGGATCGGCGAGCACGACGCGCTCGACCCCCGGGAAGTTGTTGTCGTAGACCCGGATCTCGACGGTGCCGTCGGGCCGGGTGGCCAACGCGGTCGGGGTGATGGCGTGGCCGCCCGTATCGTCCGCCGCGGAGATGCCGAGGATGTAGCCCTCGCCCCGGGCCCAGCCCTGGGTGAGGGTGTCGATGACCTCCTTCACCGTCTGACCCGTCTCCGTGGACTGCACGTTCGGAGTCATCTGGGTGGTGAAGTAGCGCGCGACGGCCTGCTGGACGGCCGCCGTGTCGGAGAGCTGGGCCACGGTCGCGGCCCCGTAGGTCGCGGGGTCGACGGTGCCCTGGTGCATGAGCGAGGCGAGGGCCGCCATGCCGAAGCAGTGGCCGTCGCCCATCGTCCCGTTGGCGAAGTTCATGAACGCCTTGGCCACGGCGGTCAGCGAACAGGTGCCGCCGTCGGTGCGGGCGCAGACCTCGTCTCCGAACAGGCTCTGCATCGTGGCCGCGTCGAGGTTGGCCGGCGACTTCTCGTTGCCGTAGTTGGCGAACGAGAAACCGTTGGCGGCGACCCGGAACCCGCTGTCGGCTGTGACCTGCGCGTCGCTGCTGACGGTCTCGGCCCCGCTGGCTCCGGCCGTGACCGTCTCGACGGTCGTCGACGATCCACACCCGGAGACGGCGACCGTCACGAGCGCCAGGCCGGCCAGGGCGGGGCGAAGACCGCGGGACGGGAACGGCATCGGCACTCCTGACGGGCGATCACGGGTCCGCCCGGCGGCCCGGCGGACGTTCTGGTTCGGACGGTAGCCAGACCCGCCGACGGCGCCTGCAGCCCCGAACGGGCCGGCCGGGCCGGGGTCTGATGACGGTCGGCGAGCGCCGGTCGGGGCCGGCGGACCGGCGATGCACCGGACGGGGTGAGCGACCGGTCCGGACGGTGGCCGGGTGGGCGTGCACGTCGACCCAGCGCGAGGGGTCATGCGTCCGCACCGATCCGTGCTCAACCCCCCGATCGGATGGCGCATCCGGTCCCGGGGACGGCGGCGCCGGGCGGAGGAGTAGGCATCGGGTGACCGCGACCGCCGGAAGGGACCGCCGCCGATGACCGATGACGCCGAGTCGTCCAGCCCGTTCTCCGTCGTGGTAGCCGCGGACGGGGCATCGAGCCGACGACCGACCGGCGAGCAGGCTCGCGCGGACCTGCGCCGGGGTGTGGAGTCGGCGGTCACGGTGCTGGTGTGGGGCGGTTCGCTCCACGAGACCTACCCGGGGCCTGTCGATCCCCCGCCGCTGGCCGTCGTGGGCGACCCGGCGGCCATCGCCCGGCTGGCGGCCGCGCTCACCTCGACGGCGGCCTCGGCCGACGATGCCGGCCCGGGCCGGCTCTCCGATGTCGTTCTGGAACTGCGGGACGGCGCCGACGAGTGGCTCCGGTGGGTCACGATCGCCGGCGGCCGGGTCGGTGACAACCGCTCCGGCACCGGCTGGCCGGTCGATGCGGACGTGGTGGCCGCCGCGCTCGCCCACGCCGGGGTGCCGGATGGGTACCTCCCCCGCGATCCCGACCCGCGCCGCCCGCCCGCACCGGATCGGGCGCCGCAGGGTGCGGCGTTGACGCGTATGTGGATGGACCGGCTGCCGGGAAGTCGCCCGGTGAGCCACGAGCTGCGGACGGCGCTGGCCGACCGGTGGGTGCGTTTCCATTCGCTGCCGGAGAGCCGGCGGTACGCCGCCGACGAAGCCGACCACCGGGAGATCGTCCGCCGGCACCGGGCGGTCCTGGCCGAGCTCGCCGGCCTTTCCGGAACGGCCGAGCTGCTCCTGATCACGGCGGCCTGGAGCGGTGGCCTCGCGGTGCCGGATCGCCCGGCGCCGTTGACCGCGCTCACCCCGCAGTCGTGGCTCTGGGACAGCATCGTCACCGAAGTCGACGAGGGCGAACCGCGCTGCCTGCACCTGTGGGTCGAGACGACGGACCGGGACGATCCACGGCTGGATCCGATCCTGCGCATGGTCGCCGACGAGGTGATCGTCGGGGTCATTCTGGCCGACCCGGAGCTGCGCTGGTTGTTCGCCCCCTACGACGGCGGGGTGGACGTCATCGCCGCCGACCCGGCCGAGCGGGACCGGTTGGCCGCCCGGTTCGGTGACTGGCTGCCGGCCGAGGGCCGGTTGTGACCGCGCCCGATGCCGGCCGCGGGATGCCCGCGCCCCCTGACCGTGCGGCGATCGGCTGGGTCGACGCCCGCCGGCGGCAGCCCCGGGACGGTCAGCTGGTGCTGGCCGCCATCACCGGTCGCTACCCGCCGGAGCCAGGTCGGTCACCATCGCCGGACGACGACTTCTGGCTGGTCCTGCCGATGCACTTCTGCGCCGTGCACGTCATCGAGCCGGGCGATCCGGTGCTCCACGACTGCTATCTCGATGCCGACCGGGTGGTCCGCTTCCCCGCCGGCTCGGGGCACGGCGGCGAGGAGGTCACGCACTGGGCGACCCTGCCCGGTCTGCCGGGCCGGACGGAGAGCCAGATCGTCGGGGCGGCGGTCGGTCCCGCGTTGGCGGCTGCCGTCGACCCGACCGGACCGGACGCCCCGTCGGGCTGACGGTCAGGCCTGCCGGTCGACCGCCCCCTGCAGCACCCGGGCGGCGTCGTCGAACCGGTCCGGGTCCGGCCCGGCGAAACTGGCCCGGACGTAGCTGCCGGTCGGCTCGGCCGGGAACCATTCGTCGCCGGCGGCGATCTGCACGCCGTCCGCGGCGCAGTCGCGGACGAGCCGGTCGACGGCGACGCCGTCGGGGACGCGGATCCACAGGTGCAGGCCCCCGACGGGTGTCCGGTCGACGAGCGCGGCCGGGGTGTGGCGGGACAGGCTGTGCAGCAACAGGTCCCGCCGATCACGCAGCGTCCGGCGCAGGTTGCGCCGGTGGGTGGTCCAGGCCGGTTGGCGGACGACGTCCAGGGCGGCGGTCTGGAGCACCGCGCTGACGTACATCGCCTCGGCGGCGTGGTCGGCCAGCAGCCGCTCGAACGCCGGGCCCCGGGCGATCACGGCGCCGACCCGGATGGCCGGCGAGACGCTCTTGGTCAGCGACCGCAGATAGACGACGTGTCCCGCGTCGTCCTGGGCGGCCAGCGGTCGGGGGTCGGCGTCGATGCCGAAGTCGTGGGCCCAGTCGTCCTCGATCAAGAACCCGGACCGGCGGCGGACGACATCGAGGACGGCGTCGCCCGTCTCGGCCGACCAGCGGGTGCCGGTCGGGTTGGCGAAGGACGGCTGCGCGTAGAAGGCGCGGGCGCCGGTCTCGGCGAAGGCCCGGTCGACGGCATCGGGGTCGGGTCCGTCCGGTCCGCTGGGGACCGGGACGACGTGGACGCCCACGTGGACCGCCGCGGTGAGCGCGCCCCAGTAGGTGGGCGATTCGACGAGCAACGGGCGGCCCGGGCCGACCAGGGCGCGGAACACCCCGCTCAGCCCGCTCTGACTGCCCGGCGTGACCAGGACCTGGCGGGCGGCCGGTGGCGCGATGCCCGCCGGCGTGCCGCCGGCGAGTTCGCCGGCGAACCAGGCCCGCAGTTCGGGTAGGCCCGCGGAGTCGGCCACCCGGGTGGCCGACGCGCTCCGGGCGGCTCGGGACAGGGCCGCGTGGACCAGCCGCTCGGGCAGCAGATCCGCGGTCGGGTACCCGGAGTGCAGGGCGAGCACATCGGTGGCGGTCGGCCGTAACGGGGCCGGGAGGGCGACGGGGCCCGGGGGGCGCGGCCCCAGCGCACCGGTCTGCCACTCGAGGTCGGGCGGCCGGGCGGTACCCCGCTGCCGCACGAAAGCACCGACGCCGGAGCGGGTCTCGACCAGGCCGGCGTCGACCAGGGCGCGGGTGGCGCGCTGCACCGTGACCGGTCCCACCCCGTGCTCGGCGGCCAGCGAGCGACTGGAGGGCAGCCGGGTGCCGGGCGGGACGGCGGCGACCCACTCGCGCAGCCATCGCACCAACCGGCCGGTGCTATCGTCATTCATGAACAGCAACGATAGCGCTACTGCAGTTCCGGCACTGCCGCTACCGACCCCCCACCGATCGGTCCGGTGGGCCGGCCCGGTCCTGGGCCTGCTCGGGGTGGCCGCGTTCTCCCTCACCGTCCCACTGACCCGGGTCGCCGTCGCCGGACTGTCCCCGCTGTTCATCGGCGCCGGTCGCGCCGCCGTGGCCGCGACGCTGGCCGCGGTCGTGCTGGCCGTGACCCGTCAGACCCGCCCGACCCCGCGGCAGTGGCGCCGGCTCGCGGTGGTGGCCGGCGGCATCGTCATCGGCTTCCCGTTCCTCACCTCGTTCGCCCTGAGCAGCGTGCCGGCCGCACACGGAGCGGTCGTCATCGCGCTGCTGCCGGCGGCGACCGCGGTGGCCGCGGTGTTGCGCGGCGGCGAACGGGTGTCGACCGCGTTCTGGTGGGCCGCCGGCGCGGGCGCCGTGGTCGCGGTCGCGTTCGCGTGGGTCCAGGGTGGCTCCGGCGGAGGTCTGCACTGGGCCGACCTGCTGCTCCTGGGCGCGGTGGTGGCCGCGGCCGTCGGCTACGCCGAGGGCGGGCTGCTGTCCCGGGAACTCGGTGCCTGGCAGACGGTGTCGTGGGCACTGATCGTGGCCGCCCCCATCACCGTTGCCCTGACAGCGATCTCGATCGGGCCCCAGCCCCCGTCGGCGACATCGGCCCAGTGGGCCGCTTTCGGCTACCTGGCGGTGATCAGCATGTACCTGGGGTTCTTCGCCTGGTACCGCGGTCTGGCGATCGGCCCGATGACCACGGTCAGCCAGGTCCAGCTCGTGCAACCGGTCCTGTCCATCGGCTGGGCCGTGCTGCTGCTCGGTGAGCCGCTGGGCTGGCCGACCGTGGTCGGCGGCGCGGCCGTGGTACTCGCGGCCGGGACGGCCGTACGGGTGCGGCTGCGCCGGTGAACTCAGCTGGTGCGGTTGTCCCGCTCGAGGTCGTCGGCGAACTCGTCGGTCTCCTCGGTCTGCGGCTCGGAGTTGGTCGCCTGCTCGCGGGCCACGTCATGGGTCTTGGCGTGACGGGCGTCGGGACCACCCTCCTCGCTGAAGGGCTCCCGGCTGTCCCCGGCGCTGTGGTCGGCGGTCTTGCCGGTCTTGTTCACGTCGTCCCGGTCGGACTTGCTCACGGTGTCTCCCTCGTCGTCGAAAACCTCGGCTGGACAATGACCCGGGTCACCGAACACGAAACATGGCCCACGACGGGGCACGTCACCGGACATGCAGACGGAACTGCCCGCAGACTGACCACAACGGCGGGCCCGCAGCGGCCCTGAGGGGGTCGAGATGCACGCACGCGCAGCACGAACCGGGTCCGGGCCGGGCGGGTGAGCCACTCCCACTGGGTGCGGCGACGCGACGCCGACCGCTACCTGCGGCTGACCCTGCTCGGATTCGGCGGATCGGTCCTGCTCACCCGCGCCTACCTGGCCCTGACCGGCTATCCCCAGGTCGGCGGCGAGACCCTGCACTTCTCGCACGCCCTGTGGGGCGGCCTGCTGCTGTTCGTCGGTGCGCTGCTGCCCCTGCTGATCGTCAACGAACGGGCCCTGACCTGGTCGGCCCTGCTGACCGGGGTCGGCGTCGGCCTGTTCATCGACGAGGTCGGCAAGCTCGTCACCGTCGACTACGACTACTTCTTCCAACCGGCAGCCCCCGTCATCTGGGCCGTCTTCCTGCTGACGGTCTGGCTGTACGTGCGGGTGCGGGGTCGCCGCCGGCCGAGCACGCGCACCCAGTTGCACGCCGCGCTGGAGCTGCTCGGCGACGCGGTCGACGGCCGGCTGGACGAGTCCGAGCAGGCCGAACTGTGCCGGCGCCTGACGTCGGCCCGGGACCAGCAGGACCGGACCGAGCTCATCCCGTTGGCCGGCGCGCTGGCCGATGCCGTCACGAAGGACGTCCTGCCGCCGGTCGATCCGCCCGGCCGGCTCCGACGTTTCGTCGAGCGGCTCGGCCGACGGACGGACCGGCTGCTGACCCAGGCCCGGCTGCGCCGTCTGCTTCTGGCGGCTTTCGTGGTCGTCGGCCTGCTGGCGCTGGCCGATCTGGTGGTCGTCGCGGTGGTCGCCGTCGACCTCGTCGACCGGTCGGTGAGCGACATCGTCCGGACGGCGAACGAGTTCACCGGTATCGAGATCGACGACCTGACCGGCGTGGTGTTCGTGGTCGTCCGGGCCGTGGCCGACGGTCTGGTCGGTGTCCTGCTGCTCATCGCGGCGGTCGCGCTCGCGCGGGGCCGGACCGACCGGGCGATCGGCCTGGCCCGCATCGGCCTGCTGCTCTCGCTGACGGTGGCCACCGGTCTGATCTTCTACCTCGACCAGTTCCTCGGAGCCGTGGTCGCGGCCGTCCAGTTGACGCTGCTGGCCGGGGTGGAACGGTTCGAGCGCCGACCGCACTGAACGGGCGCACCCGGCCGTGCAAGCGGGACGACCCGCGCTGGCGCAAGATGATCGACGTGTCACTGCGCCCCCTGCCCCCCGCCGAGCGGGCCGCCCAGACCGATCTGCTGCGCCAACTGCGGGGCGGGGTGGGACCGTCCTCCGAGCAGATCGTCGCGGAGCTGCGGCAGGTCATCCTGGCCGGGGGCGCCGTCCCCGGGACGGCCATCCCCGTCGACGACGTGGCGGCGCTGTTCTCGGTGAGCCGGATCCCGGTCCGCGAGGCACTCAAGACGCTCGTCGGGGAGGGGCTGGTCGACCACCGGCCCCGGGCCGGTTACACGATCACCTCGTTGACCCGGGCCGAGTTGGAGGAGCTGTACGTCGTCCGGCGGGTGCTGGAGAACGCGGCCCTCGGCGCGGCGGTCGCCCACGCCGGGGACGAGCACGACGCCGAGGTCCGGGCCGCGCTGGCCGATCTCGACGGAATGGCCGAGGACGGCCCGGGCTATCAGCAGGGCAGCCGACGGTTCCACACCGCGCTGGTCACCTCCTCGCAGATGCACCGACTGCTGGCGATGCTGGAGTCGGCGTGGAATCTCACCGAGCCGTTCCAGCTGATGCGGCACACGCCGCCGGAGACCCGGCGCAGCCTGCAGGACGACCACCGCGAGATGGCGGACGCCTTCGCCGCCCGGGACGCCGAACGGCTGCTGGCGGCGGCCGAGCGGCACTCCCGCACCCTGGAGGGCATCGTCGCCCACCTGCCGGCGACCGGTGGGCTGACCGTCGAGACCTGATGACCGGACGGGCCGCTCGTCGGCGGCCCGTCAGCGGGGGGTCAGGCCATCGCCGCCGCGGCGTGCGGGTCGTCGGCCAGCACGAACCCGGGGGCGGCCGTCGGCGGCCAGTTGACGATCCGCTTCGGACGGGGCGGGGCGTACGTGCGGCTCTTGGAGGTGGTGAGCCCGAGCCGGACGAGCGACTCGGCGATGGTCACCGCCGCGGCCACCCCGTCCACCACCGGCACCCCGGTGCGTTCGATGACCTGCTCGGTCAGACCGGCCATGCCGCCGCAGCCCAGGCAGATGACCTCGGCCCGGTCGTCGCGGACGGCCCGTTCGGCCTCGGTGACGATGGCCTCGACCGCCGCCGCCGGGTCGGATTCGAGATCGAGCACGGCCATGCCGCTGGCCCGCACCGAGGCGCACCGGGCGTCCAGGCCGGCGAGCTTGAGCCGGTCCTCGATGAGCGGCACCGTGCGGTCCAGCGTCGTGACGACGGAGTACTTGTGGCCGAGGAACATGGCCGTGCTGGCCGCGGCCTCGGTGATGTCGACGACCGGCACGGTCAGCAGTTCCTGCAGACCCTCCCGGCCGTGCTCGCCGTAGCCGGCCTGGATGACCGCGTCGAACGGCTCGGGGTAGGCCCGCACCGTCTCCATGACCGCGATGGCCGCGAGGTAGCTCTCGTAGTTGCCCTCCACGGATTCGGCGCCGAACAGCGGGGTGAGCGGGACGATCTCGGTGCCCGGGGACGCGGCGGCGGCCGCACTGAGTCCGATGGCGGCGGTCATGGACTCGGTGGTGTTGACGTTGACGACCAGGATGCGCACGGCGCGGTCTCCTTCGGGGGCGGGGTGGTGCGGGGAACGCGAGGGGAACGCGAGGAAATAGTCGTCAGTGAACGCTGGGAACGGCGATCGACTCGCCCGAGACCTCGCTGACCGGTCGACGGCGATCGGCCAGCAGGAGGGCGAAGCCGAGCCCGAGGCCTGCGCCGATGAACCAGGAGAACCCGGCCAGGGCGTGGAAGGCCGGCACGATGGCGATCACGATGGCGATGGCGGCCGCGGGGATCAGGGCGGCGATGGCCCTGGGGTTGAAGCCGCGGGTGAAGTGGTACTCGCCGTCCGGCGACTCGGTGTACAGGTCGGGCACGTTGACCCGGGCCTTTCGGACCAGCCAGTAGTCGGCCATGATCACGCCGAACAGCGGGCCCAGGATCGCGCCCAGACCGCCGAGGAAGTACACGATGACGGTCGGGTTGTTGTAGACGTTCCACGGCAGGATGACCAGGCCGATCACGGCGCTGACCAGGGCGGCGCGGCGGAAGTTCAGCTTGGTCGGGAACAGGTTGGTCAGGGCGTAGATCGGGGCCACGAAGTTCGCCATCAGGTTGACGGCGATGGTGACCAGCAGCAGCGCGAGGCAGGCCAGCACCAGCAGGACCGTGTTCGGGATCGTCTGCACGATGTCGGCCGGGCTGCCGATGATCTGGCCGTTGATCTTGAACTGGCCGCCGGCCAGCACGACGACGATGGCCCCGAAGAACAGCATGTTCAGCGGGATGCCCCAGAAGTTGCCCCGGGTGATCGCCGACCGGCCGACCGCGTTGCGGGTGAAGTCGCAGAAGTTCAGGACGAACGTGCCGTAGATCGCGACCCACAGGGCTCCGCCGACGAAGATCTCCCGCCACATCTCGCCGCCGGTCAGGGCGTTGTCGGTGGAGAAGGCGATGGATCCGCCGGCCGAGAAGAAGATCCACACGGCGATGGCCAACATGCTGCCCAGGATGACCGGTCCGGCGAACGCCTCGTACTTGCGGATCATCTCCATGCCGAAGCTGACGATCACGACCTGCACGATCCACAGGGCGACGAAGGCGATCCAGCCCAGGGACGACAGACCCAGGATGCTGTTCTGGTCCATCGCGTCCAGGCCCGGGAAAAGGGCCACGAGCAGCACTCTGAGCACGACCGAGGCGAGGTAGGTCTGCACGCCGAACCAGACGATGGCCACGCCGCCGCGGACGACCGCGGCGATCTGCGCGCCGTGGATGCCGAACGCGATCCGGCTCATCACCGGGAACGGCACCCCGGTCTTCTCGCCCATGAAACCGGACAGGCTGAGCAGGCCGAAGAGCAGGACGGCGCCGACGAGAAAGGCGAGCAGGATCTGCCACGCGCCGAGACCGAGGGCGAACAGGCCGATGGCGAACGCGTAGTTGCCGAGGCTGTGGACGTCGTTGGCCCACAGCGTGAAGATGTTGTACGAGTTCCACCGGCGGCCGGCCCGCTGGGTGGGGGCCAGATCCGCGTTGTACAACCGCGGGCTGATCCGGTCCTGGGACGCCGGCACCACATCGACCACAGCCATCCTGCTCCTTCGGAAGAGGGCCATCCGGGACGGGCTGGACATCGCCGGGTCAGGCGAACGGCGGGTGTCCGGCCGGCGCAGCAGCTGCGTCGGCGCCGGTTCCGGTGCTCGGTCCGCGAGTGTCGGCCGGGCGGCGAACGCCCGGGCCGGGCTGGTTCTCCATCGAACCGGCCGAACCGATGCACCGACGCTAATCCGCATGACGGAATAGATCTACCGATCAGCGGATATACTTGCCGTTCGCCTCGCGTCGCAGGTCAGAGCAGCTGCCCGAGCAACTCCTCGACCCGGCGGTTCAGCTCGGCGGCCCGGCGTTCGACCTCGTCCAGCTCGTCGGCCACCCCGGACAACCGGTGCAGGTCGGCCCGGCGGCGGTTCCACGCCTCGTCCCGCTCGGCCCGGCCGTAGGTCGGGGCAGCCGGCTCGGGCGCCGTCGGGGGGACCGACTGCTCTTCCACCGTGACGACCGGGACGTCCCGGTGCTCGCTGACGTCACCGGCGAGCAGGGTGCGGGTCTGCCGGGAGACGGCGTGGGGGCTCAGGGGGGTCTGCGGGAAGGCGACGTGCCCCCACTGGTCGATCGGCGGGAACAGCGGGACCGGGCCGACCGCGAAGGACACCGGCCGCCGGCAGTGGTGGTCGTCGGTGTCGGTGACCGGCGCGACGGCGCGGAGATGGGCGGCCAGGGCGCGGGTGGCGATCTGCCGGGTCAGGACGGCGTGCGTCTCCGCCCACCGGGTCAGCGCGCACGCCGGGCAGAGCAGGGCGTTCTCGACCGGCACGATCACGCGTCGACGTCGGCCGATGGCCACCGCGACCGTGCCCGTTCCGGGTTCGTGATGCAGGTCGGCAGCGGTCGATCCGGCGATCGTCCGGTACGGCAGACCGGCGACCGCGGCCAGCACGAGCAGGGCCCGGTCCCGCCGGCCGAACAGGCCGCGGGTGAACCCGTGTGATGGCAGGGTCCGCAGCGCAGCGTCGACGCCGGCCCGATCCGGCGCGACCCAGGGCGGCTCACCGGGCGGGCGGCCCACCGCCGCGCGGACGTCGTCGTCGTCGCCCGGTGGGGCCTGCCCGGCGGCGACGTGGTGGTGGTCGATCGCCACCACCCGGCGACGCTGGGTCGGCACCGCCGCCGGGCACGCCTGCAGGAACGTCAGCACGGTGGCCGGGTCGGCCGGCAACGCGGACCGACCGGCGGCGGCGCACCAGTCGGCGAACAGCGCCCAGCTCTGGGCGTAGCGCGGCGGCACGGTACCGACGGGCCGCGGCGTCCGCGCCCGCTGCGGCGGCGGTTCCGGCAACGGACGCAGTCGCGCCCGTGGTGGGCCGGCGTTCACAGGTCGAGCAGGGCGACGGCGTCGGCCGGCGGCGGGGCGACGCGGTGGGCGTAGGCCTGTACGGCGGCGAGATCGCGGTGACCGGTCTGCGCCATGACGGCCCGCGGATCGGCCCCGCGCCGGAGCGCTTCGGTGATGAACCCGGAACGCAGGGAGTGTGCGCCCAGGCTGGCGCCCGGTGGTTCGGTCACCCCGGCGCCCTGGGCTCGGCGGCGCACCATCTTGCGGACGGCCTCGCCGGTCATCGCGGTACCGGCGATCGCACCGGACCGGTGGACGCCGGGAAACAGGGACCGCTGCGCCCGGGGCGCGTCGCGGCCGACCGGCTCCAGGACGGCGTCCCGGCAGACGTGCCCCGGCCGTTCCCCGCCAGGGCGCCGATGCAACTCGACCAGGACGGCCCGGCGGCCACCGGCGGGGTCGGCGCCGTCCCAGGCGTCGAGGATCTGGCGCCACGCCGTCCACGCACAGGGCGCGCAGGTTACCGGGTCCTGTCCGAACGGCAGCATCCGAACGGGACGATCGCGCCGATGACCGGCCCCGCCGCCGCGGATGCGCAGCCCCACCGCGGGCTCGATCGTGACGTCGGCCAGGGTCAGCTCGATGAGCTCCGACCGGCGGAGTGCGCCCGCGAAGCCGAGCAGCAGCAGGGCGGTGTCCCGGCGGGCGGCGACGGCCGTGGGCCAGACCGCGCGCTCGGGCTCGATGGCCGCGAGCATCGCTCGCAGGTCGTCCAGGGCCAGTGGCGCCGAGCGGGGGGCGCCCGCGTCGCGGGCCTGTCGCGCCTCGGCCAGGATGCTGCGGACCGGCGCGGATTGACCGGGTGGAGTCATCCCGTGGGCCAGGTGCACCTTGTTGATGGCCGAGACCCACCGGACCAGCGTGCTGGGGGCACACGCTCGCGAGCCGGCCGGTCGACCGACGGCCGTCAGGTATTCCGCGACCACGGCCGGTGCCGCCGGCAGCGCCGGTCGGCCGTGCTCGACGCACCAGCGCGTGAACCGGGTCCAGTCCGCGCGGTAGGCCGCCAGGGTGGCGGGGGCGGATGCGGGGTCGACCGCCTCCCAGGCCCGGCTGACGTCCAGGGGGGCCGGGCGAGGCTCGGGATCGGTCGTGGCGTTCGCGAGCGACGAGGCCGTGAGGTCGAGCCGCTCGGTGTCGATCACGGTGTCGACCAGATCGAGGAGCCGACGAGAGGTCAGGACCTCGGTCCGCTCGTCGAGTGCGGTCACCGCTGCCCCCCCCCGATCCGACTACCCCGCTGTCGCGGCCCGCAGCGACAGTACGTCGCCCGTCCGGGGACAGGGCCGTCGTCCGGGCGGTCGGCGGCGGCGCGGCGGCGATCGAGGTTCTCCCCCCACCGACTTTTGCCCGATTCTTCCGCATCGGTGGTCTCCCATCCGATTCGTCCGACCGGCGACTCCGCCCACCCCACCTTCGGCCGCCGCGACCCGAATCCGGCTCGATATCGCCGCCATCCGGGTTGGTCACGTTCACTGCTTGTGCCCATGAGTCCGCTCGGAAGTCTTATGCGAATCACGATCGGCCGGTCGCGGCGATCCGGTGGGCCGGCGATGCCGTCCGCCAGCCCCGGCTGCCGGTATGCCCGGGTACCGATGATGGGTAGGGTTCGCGATGACCCGGGTTGAACCCAGCGGCCTTGGGCGTGACGGTGCCAGGAGTTCCTGCCGTCGACTCCGCTGGGAGGTCGCCATGATCGATCAGATGATGTCCGCAGCCCTGGCGGAGGACTTCAGGGCGCTCAGTCTCCGCCTGTTCCGGACGCAGGACATCGACACCGCCCTGAACGACGTCGTGCACCTGGCCCGGCAGAGTGTGCCGTTCTGCGCCTGGGCCGGCATCACCCAGGT
Source organism: Nakamurella flava (assembly GCF_005298075.1). Lineage (NCBI taxonomy): Bacteria > Bacillati > Actinomycetota > Actinomycetes > Nakamurellales > Nakamurellaceae > Nakamurella > Nakamurella flava. Next base: position 380,536 of record NZ_SZZH01000006.1, on the reverse strand, counting down.
CGCCGGCCATGACGACAGCCGCTTCGTCACCATCGCGGCCACCGATCCCCTGGTGTCGGAAGCCGATGACCTGCAGTACGAGCTACGGCAGGGGCCATGCGTGGACGCCGCCCGTCACGACGGCGTCTTCCTGGCCGGAGATCTGCGGACCAGCCACGACTGGCCGATCTTCGGCGCCCGGGTGACTGCCCGGACGCCCATCAGGTCGCTGCTGTCCCTGACCATCCACCCGGCGCCGGTGCGGGCCGCACTCAACCTGTACAGCACCGAGACCCACGTGTTCGCCCCGGAGGCGGTGGACGTCGTCACCCTGTTCGCCGCTCACGCCCAGGTGCTGCTGATGTTGACCCGGCAGACCGACAAGGCCATCAACCTGGACCGGGCTCTGGCCACCAGCCGCGTCATCGGCAATGCCGTCGGAATCCTGATGTACGCGCACCGCATCACCGCCGACGAGGCGTTCGACCGGCTGCGCCTGGCCAGCTCGGCCCTCAATCGCAAGCTCAGGGACATCGCGGACGAAGTCACCGAAACCGGTCAGCTTCCGTGAGGCCCGGCGAGCCACCCGTCACCCCGGCGCACTTGGCGGCCTCGAAGGCCGCCGTCCATCGGGGAGGGACCGCCGGCCATCCGTGGCCTGAGCCACGGATGACCGGGGCCGGCCCCGAGTTCCGCGCTGCTGGAAAGCCGAAGCCCGGGCGGGCCATCCCCGACGGGTGTGTACCGCCCGGATGACAAGTGACCCAGCTGGACCCCGGCTCAATCCCCCGCCTGCCCCCCGCGTCGAAGAAATACCGGCACGGTTGCGGAGCAGCCCAGTCCAGCGCTATTGGGTGGCGACTTCCCGCAGCTTGATCGTGATGGCACGCAGCCAGCGGGAGATCTGCATCTGGCTGACGCCGAGCTCCTGCCCGATCTGCGACTGCGACCACTGCATCTCGAAGCGCAACTGCACAACCCGCCGTTCGCGCTCGGTCAACGACTGCAGCAGACGCGCGACCATCATGCGGTTCTCGATGTCACCGATGCGGTCGTCGACCTCGCCGAGGGTCTGGGTGATCGCCCACCCGGCGCCCTGGGGCTCGTCCAACGACGGCGGCCGGCACACCCCGGAGGCCGCGCGGGCCTCCCGGACGTCGGCCACGTCCGCACCCGTGGCCACGGCCAGGTCGTGGTCCGTGGGATCCGAACCGTGCCGCTGCCAGTGGTCGTGCTGGGCCTGGCGGACCTGCGCCCGCAGTTCCTGCACGCGCCGCGTCGGCCGGACCACGAACGAATGATCGCGGAAGTAGCGCTTGATCTCGCCCACCATCGTGGGCACGGCGAACTGCAGGAAGTCCTCGGACAGACCGGGCTGCCAGCGACGGGCCGCCTTGACCAGACCGATGCTGGCCAGCTGCTCCAGATCGGCGCGGTCGACCCCGCGCCCGGCGTACCGGGCCGCGATGGACCGGGCGGCCGGCAGATAGGCCTCGACCACCTCGCCCCGCAGCCGCCGGGCCCGGGCCTCGTTGCCGCAGGTGAGCGCCTGGTCGAGCAGGTCGCGGCACCGGGCGGCCCGCTCCCGCGAGGGTGCGGACGACAGCGGCTGACCCGGCCGGGCCGGGGCTGCTGACGGGTCCGCCGGAGCCGGCGAAGGCGACGAGGGTGCGACGGCCGGGATCGTCGGGGCGGCATCGAGAGCCGGGACGATGTGATCGTCAGGAAGCTGGACGGTGGACGGACGGTCGAGAACGCCAACGGAAAAAAGATCTTCGGGCGGCACAGCAACTCCCCAGAATGGGTCGAGTCGCCAGCGCCTCTTCTGGACCAGCTGAAGTTATTTGACCATTCAACAAGGGCAAGCGCAACGCGGCAGCCGAAAAACGCAATGTCCGGGGGCGGCAGCCCCGGCCGATCAGCCCCCGGCCGCACCGGCCAGGAGCTGACAACCCGGCACCTGGTCGACCACCGCTCGTAGGATGTCCCGCCGCAGGTTGAGAGTAGGGGCGAGGGTCTGCTGCATCTCCTGCACGAACGCCTGGTAGTCGGTCATGAACTGCTGACCGGCGGCCATGTCCCCGGGCTTGAGCGCCTGGGCCCGCTGGCCCAATTCGGTCAGCCGGCCGCCCACCGTGGCGAACGCGTCCTGGGCCGCGGGCGCGAACTCGTCGGCGCCGGAGAAGGTCGGGGCCGGCTGGCTTTGCAGCTCCTGGGCGGTCCGGGTCAGAGTCTCGCCGGTACCGACGAGGGTGTCGCCCGCGGCGTTCAGGGACTGCCCGGCGGCCGGTGGCTTCATCTGCTGGATCGCGGTCAGGCCCGTGCACACGGTGCCGAACCAGGCCACGCTCTGGGCATCCAACTGGTCCGCGTTCGCGGCGGAGGACGGCGCTGAGGTGCTCGACGAGCCAGCACCGGTCGCCGGGGTGCTCGACGAGCCGGCACCGGTCGCCGGACTGGCGGAACTCACTGTCGCCGAACTGCCCGCCGTACCGCTCGTCGAGTTGCACCCGCCGAGGAGCAGCCCGGCCGCCGCCACGAGGCCGAGAGTGTGCGTCGTCCGAGTCTTCACCTGGCACCTCATCCTGTCGATCGTCATCCTGCCGATCGTCGTTCACCGCCAACCTGGGCATCGATCCCCTGTGCTTATCGCATCGACGGTTCCACCGGCCAGTGGGAACCCGCCGGTCGACCGGCGATGACTTCGGTCGAGGAGCTCGGTCCACCCTGAAGGACGACGCGAAGCAACGAAGAGAGGACCGCGCCCATGCAGATCGACCGCATCCTGGCCCAGATGACCGTCACCGATCTTGCGGTGGCACAGGCCTGGTACCAGCGGCTGTTCGGTTCCGCTCCGGACGCCCGGCCCATGGATGGTCTGCTCGAATGGCATCTCGCCCCGACGTTCGGGGTCCAGGTGTTCGCGGAGGCCGACCGGGCGGGGCATTCGTCGCTCGTCCTGGACGTCACCGATGTGGACGACGCGGCCGACCGGCTGACGGCCGCCGGCATCGAGCACGATCGGCCCCTGGACGCGACGACGGTGCGCATCCTGCCGCTGACCGACCCGGACGGGAACCGCATCGTCTTGACCAGCCCGCTGTCGGGCTGATCGTCCGTCGGTCAGGCTCCCGACCCGAGAACCTGAACGGGGTACGGGTGGCCACTGGCGATACGAGCCGTGGTGGGTCGACGGCGCGGCGTTGCGAGACCGCGGCGGCGGGGAAGTACAGCGGTCGGCACGGTCAACCGCGACACCCGCCAGGAGGAACCACCATGAGCACGCCGCAGAACCACCCGATCGACGACGCCACGAGCGACGCCGCGACCCAGTCCACGATCCCCGGCTACAGCAGCCATCCCGGCGCGGCCGAGGACGACGCCACCACGCAGTCGAGCATCCCCGGCTACAGCAGCCACCCGCAGGCCGACAGCGACGATGAGGCCACCCAGTCCACGATCCCGGGGTACAGCAGCCATCCCGGTGCGGCGGACAACACCGTCTGAAGCCGGGGACGACGACCAGGGTGGGGCGCCGGAGACCCGGCACCCCACCCTGGGCGGACGCCGATCAGCGCAGGCCGACCAGAGCGAACCACCGGCGTCGACGACGCCGACCGTCCGTGGCCGTGTCCGCGGGGGAGCCGGAGCCGGCCTCGTCGATGCGACGGGGATTGCGGATCACCGCCGGGTGCCTTCGGGTCGGACGCGGCGGTCGATCGACGGTGGTGACGTCGATCGACCACGACTTCCGCCCCATCACGCCCCCGCCGCGGCGATTGCCCGGTCGCGGACCTGCGGAGCGAGCGGGGCGAGACGCCCGGCCCATGCGGTGATCTGGGCCCCGCTGGCCGCCAGCCCGTCCGGGTCGTCGGCCGCCACCGCGGCGACCCACGCGTCGTCCAGACCGGTGGAGTCGGCGCACGCGGCATCCTGCATCGCCAGCGCCCGCTCGTCGGCGGCCAGCTGCCGGTACCGGTCGACCCGGTCCGACGGGGAGGTCACCTCGATGGCCGCGACCCGCTGGAACAGCGCCATGCGGATGTCGCCCGGAGCCGCGTAACCGGGCTGGCCCGCCGCGCTCATACAGGCCGACCAGGGGGCGAGAGCGGCTTTCCAGGTGCGGTTCTCGGCCACCGCACCGATGGCTCGCCCGAAGGCCTGGCTGGCCGCCCAACTCTGCTGGGCATACTCGCCGAGGTCGCCGAAGAAGCTGCGCCGGACGTCTGCGTAACAGCCGTCCGCGCCGATGCGGGCGCTGTACCCGTCGGCGAAGGTGACCTCCACCTGGTTCTGCGGATCGCCGAACATGGCGAGAGTCAGTCCAGCCTTGTAGGTCTCGTCGACCTCGAGCCACGCCTGCCCGCTGACCGCGGTCTGCGCGGTCAGCACCCGGCCGGCGATGCCGTACCCGCTGCGGGCCGCTGATTCCGGGGTGGGCGAGGGGTAGGCCGCGAAGGTCTCCCGGTCGGGTTCGGCTTGCGGGTCGCTCGGGCGGACGGGGTACCCGGCCTGGCGAACGCACTCCCCGACCAGAACGGACTCCGCGACGCCGGTGACCTCGAGATCGGACCGGAGGGCGACCAGGGCCGCGGCGACGGTTCCCGCTTCCGGCCCGGCCGTCGAGGCCTGCGGCATGACCTGCCCAGGGGTGGGCGGGACCTGCGCGGTCGGCGGCGAGTCGGCTGCGGCAGCGGGCCGGTCGGCGGCGGCGCAGCCGGCGAGCGGAGCCGCCCCGAGGGCGACCGCGATCGTCAGGGCAGGCAGCCATCGTCGGCGGACCGGCCGGGAAACCCAGCCGGCCCGCCCTTCGCCGATGCCGATGGTCAACAGGAGTTCCGGCCGTCCCACTTGTGGGACGACCCGCGGTCACTGGCGCCGTTGTTGTAGAAGACGTCCCAGTTCACGTTGACGCAGAGCGTCTGGCTGCCGGCGTACTGGGTGTAGTCGTAGACGACGACCGGGACCGTCCAGCGGCTGCGCCAGGAACTGTCCTCGTTGTAGAGATTGGCGTAACTGACCGCGGACCAGTTCGAGCTGGCCGCCGTGAACTTGAAGGTGGCGCCGTTGAAGTAGGTGTCCTTCGAGACGCAGAACTCCATGGAGTTGCAGGCGACGGCCGCGGCGGTGACAGCGCCGGCCGGGACGGCCGCCGGAGCGGACGAGGCGCCGGTCGGAGCCCCCGGGGTGGTCACCGGTGGGCTGTCGTCGGCACTGGCCGAACCGGTCGCCGCGAGGAGTGCGCCGGCCACGATGGCAAGGACCGCGAAAAGAACATGGGCATGGCGGAACAGCGGCATGACGTCACTCCGGAGGTGAGTGGACCGAATTGCCCCGCATCACCCGTTCTGCGACGACCAGGGAGGGCCGTTCGACCATAGCCAGGCCAGGCATGTCCTGTCTAGGTGTGGAGTCCCATCCGCTGTCTATGCATGCCGTTCCCGTTCTGCTGAGTACCCTCCGAGAAATGAGGAGCGATGCTGTCCGGGGTCATCTCGACCTGCTGATTCTTGCCGTGCTGTCCGAGCAGCGGATGCACGGCTATGCCCTCATCGATGAACTGCGCACCCGCAGCCAGGGCGAGTTCGACCTCCCCGAGGGCACCGTCTATCCGGCCCTGCATCGGCTGGAGGCGGCCGGATACCTCACCAGCGACTGGGATGTCGTCTCCGGGCGACGGCGCCGCTACTACCGGCTCACCCCGCGCGGCCTGACCGCGCTCGGCGAGGAACGCAGCCATTGGGAACGGTTGTCGTCCGCGGTAGTCGCGACCATCACCGGCACCGGCGCCCGTGTCCGCCCCGAGCATTGACGGATACCTGAGCCAGCTGCGTGAGCAGCTGGCCTGGCGCGGCGAGGTCGACGACATCGTCGACGAGTACGGCGATCACCTGTGGTCGGCGTTCGAGGCGGCCCAGGCCCGCGGTCTGTCGGATGCCGACGCGGCGCAGGAGGCCCTCGACCGGGTCGGCCCACTGGACACCGTGACCCACGCGCTGCAGGACGGCGGCGCCGATCGGTACTCCCTGCCCAGCCGCGGGACGCGACTCGCCGGCATCGTGGCCATGATCGCCGGAGTCGGATGGAGCCTGGTCGGTCTCGGCTGGTTCGGCGCGTATTTCCGGCCGGGCACCTGGTGGGGGCATTTCCAGGCCGTCCTGTTCCCGGCTCTTCCGGGCCTGATGATCCTCACCGTCGTCGGTCTGGCCGGTGTGCTGTTTCGGGTGTCCCGACCGCTGTCGGCGCGAGCCGGCGTGGCGCTCGGTATCGGTGGCGCCGGCGCGCTCGTCGGCGTTGCCGAGGTGGGGGCGACCCCGTTCTGGTGCGGTCTGCTGGCGGTCTCCACGGCGCTGACCGCATCGGCGCTGCGGGGCCGCAGCACCTTGCGCTGCCCCGTCGGGTCCCGCACCCTGCTGGCCCTGTGGTGGGCCCCCACGATCCCGGCCCACTTCCTCCTGCAGCTCTGGTCCGATCTCAACGTCGTCGTCATCGAAGCGGGTTGGTCGATCGGCTTCGTCAGTCTCGGCCTGGGCCTGACGATGTTCGGGCGGGTGCTGTGGGGCGAGCGGGTGGCGGACCGCCCCGCGCCGACGCCTCTCGCGGCGGCCTGACCCGTTCAGACCTCCGCGCGCCAGCTGTGCGCCGGCGCGAAACCCAGCAGACGACGGGCCTTGTCGATGCCCAGGAGGGTCTCGTGGCCGTCGAGGGGACGGGTCAGGGGGACATCGGGGAACGCGTCGGCGGCCAACTCGGCACTCGGGCGGCCCATCACGGTGTCCGCGGCGGCGATGATGCAGACCTCGACGCCCGGACCGGGGCGCGTCAACGACAGACGGACGGCCTGAGCCCCGTCCCGAGCGTCGATGTACCCCCACAGGTTCCAGATGCGCCGGCTCGGGTCGTCGTCGAACGACGGGAACTCGGCGTAGTCCGCGGGCTCCATGACGTTGGAGAACCGCAGTCCGGTCATCGTCAGCTCCGGATCCCAGCGGCAGAACTGGGCGGCCATCTCCTCCTCGAGCGTCTTGGCCAGCGAGTACGCGGAGTTCGGGCGCGGGTGGTAGTCCTCGTCGACCGGGATGTACGGCGGCGGGGCGTCCGGGCCGAAGGGCAGACCGAGCACGGTCTCGCTGGAAGCCCACACCACGGTGCGGATGCGGGCGGCGCGGGCCGCGGCGAAGACGTGATGGGTGGACAGGATGTTGTTCTCGAAGGCCGCCGTGTTGGGGACCAGGCCCGGGGCCGGGATCGCCGCGAGATGCACGACCGCGTCGAGATTGTCGAAGCGGTCGTCCACGCCGAGGAACGCCCCCAGCACCTGGCCGTAGTCGGCGACGTCGACCTTGACGAAGGTGCCGACCGGATCGGCCGACGGCGCCCGGTCCAGGTTGATCACCTCGTGACCGTGCTCGACCAGGTCCCGCACGACCGCCCGGCCCAGCTTGCCGCTGCCGCCCGTCACCGCTACCCGCATCGCCGACCTCGCCCTCGTCCGGAACCCCCTGCAGTGTTCCCCGGCGACCAGCGCCGCGAACCGCCCGCGTCAGGCGGTGGGACGGGGCAGGTCGGGATGCGGGCCACCTCGCCAGGTCGGTAGCGGCCGATCGTCCAGCGCGACGTCCAAGGCGGCCGTGGCCGCGATGTCCGCCGTGTCCAGGACCGGGAGAGCGAGCTCCAGACCCACGACCAGGCGGGGTAGTTCGGTGGAGGCCAGAACGACCGCATCGCACCCCTGCTCGGCGAACCGCCGGACGATCCGCTGCGCCTGCTGCCGGGACTGCTCGGACAGCCCGCCGTTGATCAGCTCTCCCATGACGATCCGGTCGACGGCCTGGACGTCCTCCGGTGCCGGCCGGACCACGTCGATGCCTTGGGCAGCACACCACCGGGGGTACAGGTCGCTGCCGATCGTCATCCCGGTCCCGAGCAGGCCGAGCCGCCGGAACCCCCGAGCACTGGCCTGCTCGGTGACCAGTTGGGCCAGGTGCAGCCCGGGGATCTCCAGGTCGGCTCCCGGTAGGTCGAGCGCCAGATGGGCGGTGTTGTCGGCGCAGACGAAGAACCCGGCGCCGGCCCGGCTCAGCTGGGAGACGCTGCGGGCGATGATCTCCCGGGCCCGGTACGGGTCCCGCTGCGCCGCGGCCAGGGTGTGGCCGAGACCGATGTAGTCGACGGTGATGTCGGGATAGACGTGCCCGCCGAGGCGTCGAGCCCCCTCACAGCAGTAGCTGACGAAGCACTGCGCTGCCCCGTGCACGTTCTGGGCGAGAACACCGGTGTGGGTCATGACCGGGACCGTTGCGTCGGGGCCGCGTTCAGCGGCGGCCGTTGGCGGCCGGCTCGCCGTCCAGCTGCTCGGCCATCTGGCCGAGCAGGGTCTTGACGTCGTGACCGTTGCGCCGGGCGATCATCGCGTAGCGCTCGGTCAGCTGCCGGATCCGCTGCAGCCGCGACTGGTCGTCGGCCTCGGTCTCCAGCGCCGGCGCCTTGCCGCTCGCGCCCCACTCGTCGAACTCGCCGGGGTAGGCCCGCTGGAGTTGCGCGATCCAGGCGTCCTCGGCGGCGTCGTTGGCCGGGGGCATGAAGTAGCCGGCCTCCATGATCCAGCTGTAGGGCACCTCGTCGACGGTGACGACGATCTGGCTGGGCATGGCGTCGGTGACCTCGGTGACCAGGTCGTAGCAGCGCTGGATGATCTGCTGCCGCGAGGCCTCCGAACGCCCGTCGCGGATGTTGCCGGCGACGATGATCGACGGGGCGATCTCCCCCGCGGTGTACAGGAGCCCGAACGGGATGGGCTGGAACACGATGCGCACGAACGGTTCCGGGGCGTTGGTGACATCGTGGTGGATCTTGGTGATACCCCGGGCGAGCCGGTCACGCTGGGTCAGCGTCAGGGGCAGACCGGAGTGGGCGACCTGGTAGACGGGCATGTCGTGCTCCTCGGGCGTGGCGGCGGACCGCCGGTCGGTGTCCGGCCGGGATCGGCGGGAACTGCTTCAGCGTCGGACGGGGCGATCCGCTCCCGCTCCAACGGCGATCCACCGGTGCCGCCCTCACAGCTGCGGGGCGGCCCGCCGCACGGAAGGGCCGTGCCAGCCGCGCCGGATGGCCACCATCCGCACCGCGGTGCCCAGCGCTGCGGCCGGTACCGTCACGGCGGCCGCCGACGCCCCGACCATCGGCGCGAGGACCACGACCAGGGCGGCCAGCAGCGAGGGGAACAGGTAGATCTCGTCGGTCAGGACGACCGGCTTCCGATTGACCAGCACATCCCGCAGGACACCGCCACCGATCCCGGTCACCACCCCCATGAGCACGCAGGTGATGGGGGGCACCCCCAGGTGCACGGCCTTGAGCGCGCCGGCCACGGTGAACAGACCGAGCCACACGGCGTCCAGGTAGTCGACCGCCCGGTCCAACCGGGCCGGCAGCGCGTGGAAGCGCTGGGCGAACAGACCCGCCGCGAGAGCGGTGACCAGATACCGCCAGTCGGTCAGACAGGCCGGGGGTACCGCGCCGAGCAGCACGTCCCGCACCAGGGCCCCACCCAGGCCGGTGACCAGGCCGAGGAGCACCCCACCCATCAGGTGCAGACCGTTGCGCACGGCGATCCACGCACCCGCGGAGGCCGCCACGGCGATGCCCACGAGATCCAGCACGACCTGCAGGGAGCCGGTTCCGGGCATGGCCGTCAGATCGCGTCGGGTCGGCGCGCGACGGCGACCGTTCGACGGCGATGATCGGGACGCGGCTGCGGGGTCATGGATCGTCTCCTCGGATCGACTGCTGGGATCGACCGGCTGGATCGACCGGGACGAATGCCTACCGCGGCGGCATCCAGTGACGATCCAGTCCGACTGCACCGGGGGGCTGACGTCGACCACCGGTGGGGTTACCGTCGGGCGTGCGCGTCCGCGACCTCGGTCCCCTGCTCGTCGAGCAGCCCGGCAGGGACCAGCCGGTCGTCGGGACCAAGGGGTCGGCGATGCTGGCCCTGCTCACCATCCACGTCAACCAACAGGTCTCGGTCGACGCGCTGACCGAAGCCGCCTGGGGCGACCACGTCTCGACCGGGGCGGCCTCCACCCTGTTGTCGCACATCTGGCGGCTCCGGCAACTGCTCGAGCCGGACCGCCGCAGCGGCGACGCCCCGGCGGTGCTGCTGAACGACGACGGCGGCTACCGGCTGATCGGCACCGCGGACACCGTCGACTCGCTGTTCCTGGCCCACGCGTCGTCCCGGGTCCGCGACGACCTGGCCGCCGGCCGCCTCGACGCCGCCCGCACGGGGGCCGACGAGGCGTTGGACCGCTGGCGGGGACGGCCCTACGGGCGCGCGGCCGACGCCGACTGGGCCCGGCCGGCGGTCGCCCGACTCGACGAGCTCCACCAGCAGCTGCAGGAACGGCGGATCGCCGCCCTGGTCGGGTTGGGTGCGCTGGACACCGCGCTGTCCGACCTCCGACCGCTCATCGCGGCGCTGCCGTTCCACGAAACGCTGCGCGCACTGCAGATGGAGGCCCTGCACCGCAGCGGTCGCACCGAGCAGGCGTTGGAGTCGTTCCAGGACGCCCGGCGGACCCTGGTCGACGAGATCGGCATCGAGCCGGGCCACGACCTGCAGACCCTGCATCGCCGCATCCTGGACGGTGACCCGACCCTGGTCGCGGCAGCTCCGGCCCGGGTCACCGTCACCGCCGCCAAACCGGCCAGGTTGCCAGCAGCGATTCCGGCCCGGGTCACCGTCACCGCCGCCGAACCGGCCCGGTTGCCAGCGGTGTCCCCGCCCCGGCCGTCGGCCGATGTCCACCTGCCGCCGACGATGGCCGCGCTCATCGGCCGTGACGTCGAGGTCGACCGCATCCGTTCGCTCGTCGCGCAGCACCGCCTGGTGACCATCAGCGGTCCCGCCGGGTGTGGCAAGACCCGACTGGCGGTCGAGGTCGGCCGGGTGCTGGCCGAGACCTTCGCCGACGGCGTCTGGTTCGTCGACCTGGTCGGCGTGGGCGACCCGGCCTCGATCGCGGACGTGGTCGCATCGACCATCGGGTTCCTGCCGTCGGCCGACGCCTCCAGCGCCGACAACGTCCGGCGGTACCTGGCCACCCGCCGGGTGCTGCTGCTGCTCGACAACTGTGAGCACCTGCTGACCGCCTCGGCGGCGTTCGCGGAGAGTGTGCTGGACGACGATGCACCGGGCGCCGGCTCCCACATCCTGGCCACCAGCCGCGAACGACTCGGCGTGATCGGAGAGATCGGGTGGACACTGGAGCCGTTGGCCCTCCCGCCGGCCGGCACCGGGGCGGACGACCCGGCCGACTCGCCCGCGGTCCAGCTCATGGTGCAGCGACTGCGCGCCGCCGACCCGACGCTCGAGCTCGACCGGGCCGTGATGGACGCCGTCATCCGGATCTGCGTCGCCCTCGACGGCCTGCCCCTCCCCCTGGAGCTGGCCGCGGCCCGGGCGTCGGCCTTCTCGGTGGCGGAGATCGCCGACCAGGTCAGCACCGACCCCGGTCGGCTCCGGCGGCCGGGCCGGGGGGCCCGCGACCATCGGTCGACCCTGCACTCGACCATCGACTGGAGCTACCAGCTGCTGTCGGAGACCGAGCGAATCGCCCACCGCCGGCTGTCGGTCCTCCCCGGGCCGTTCACCGGATCAGCAGCCGCCGCGGTCCTGGGCGCGGGCACCGACGAGGCGGCCGACACCGTGGTCGAACTCGTGCACCGGTCGATGCTGCAGCGGGTCGGCCCCGTCCGGCCCGGCGGCCGCACGACGTTCCGGCAGCTGGTCACCGTCCGGGGGCATGCCGCCCACGCCCTGCACGACGGCCCGGAATCCAATGAGATCGAGGACCGGCGTGACGGTTTCGTCGTCGACCTCATCGGCCGACGCCCCCTGCTGGGCACCACCGGCGAGCCGGCCTGGTTCGACGCGCTGGACGACGACCACGCGGCCGTCCGGGCCACCCTCACCCGGCAGCTCGTCGACCGACCCACCGCGGCGGGTGGTCGGCTGGCCGCGCCGCTGACGTTCTACTGGTACTACCGCGGCCGACTGGCCGAAGCGACCCGCTGGCTCACCCGGGCCGATGAGCTGCTCGCTGACGGCGACCCCCAGGACCGGGCCGTGACCGGGCTCGCACTGGCGGCCATCCTGACGCTGCAGGGCCGGCCGGAGCGGGCGGGTCCCGCCATGGACGCCGCCCTGGCCGTCCGGCCGGCGCCCGGCGAGCGACGGGTCGACGAGATCCTCGAACTGCTGCTGATCGGTCTCGTCGCGGCGTGCTGGGTGACCGACGACCACGCGCTCCTGATCCGGACGCACGGGCACCTGCGCGAGCTGATCGGCGACAGCGAGTCCGATCATCTCCGTCTGCTCGTGGACGCCGCCGACGTGATGGCGACCGCAGTGGTCGGCGGACCGGCGTCGGCGGTGGCCGCGGCCGTCGACGTGCAGCACCGGGCCGGGGCCGCCGGGGTGCCGATGGCCAGCTGGCTGGCGGCCGGTCCTCCGCTGGCCGTCGCCCTGTTCTCCGGCCGGCCGGACATCGGGATCCCGTGGACCGAGCGATGCATGGCCGACCACTTCCCGTCCGGGACGGGGGCCGGTGGCGCGTTCATCGAGACCCGGGCCAACTTCGCCGCCCAGCAGCACGACCACCCGCTGGCCGCCCGGCTGTACGGGGCGGCCCACGCCATCACCCGGCGGGTCGGGATGCGATGGCCCTGGCGGGAACTCAGCCTTCAGCTGCTCGATGAAGTCCGAGCGGCGTTGCCCGAGCACGACTTCGACCGCCACTGGCGGGCCGGGCGGATGCTCACTCCCATGGGGGTGCTGGCGGGACTGCGCCGCGGCTGGGACGACTGACCTCAGCCGGCCACCGGCTCGGGTCGACCCGCCAGCTCGAGCACGCGACGGGCCCGCTGGGCGACCGGAAGATCGACGAACTCGCCGTCGGGCAGCTGCAGTGCCTGCCCACCGGCCGCGCCGAAGGCGGCCAGTACCGTCCTCGCCCACTCGATCTCGGCCGCGTCGGGAGTGAACACCTCGTGCACGACGGGTAGCTGGCGGGGATGGATGGCCGACTTGCCGCCGAAGCCGAGTGACCGGGCGAACTCGGCCTGCTCCCGCAGTCCGTCGAGGTCGTCGATCCGCGGGTAGACGCTGTCGATCGGCGGCGCAAGGCCGGCGGCCCGGGAGACCAGGACGAGATGCGAACGCGCGTAGAGGGTCTGGAGGTTCCCGCCGCTGGTGTGCAGATCACGTTGCAGGTCGACACCACCCATGGCCAGGTGCCGCACCCCGGGCACGGTGGCGATCTCCTGCGCGGCGAGCACCCCGCGGGCACTTTCGATCGCGCAGATGATCGGCCGGCCGGGGGCCCGGTCGAGCACCCATTCCACGTCCCCGGCGGATTCGACCTTGGGGATGCGGATACCCGTGGCGTGCTCGGCGACGGCGTCGAGGTCGGCGGCGCACCAGTCGCTCCCGGCCGCGTTGACCCGCACCCAGGCCGGTCGGTCGGCCAGTACCCGGGCCACCATGCCCCGCGCGGTCGCCTTGGCCTCGGGTGGGACGGCGTCCTCCAGGTCGAGCATGACCGCGTCGGCGCCGGCGGTGAACACCTTCTCCAGCAGCCGATCCGAGTGCCCGGGAGCGAACAGCCAGCTGCGGTTCATCAGACGACGCCGTCGTCGCGGAGCTGGTCGAGCTTGTCGCCCGACAGGCCGAGCAGCTCGTCGAGCACCGATTCGGTGTCCTGACCGAGCCGTCGGCCGCCGTGCCGGATCGATCCCGGCGTGCGATCCATCCGGAAGATCAGGTTCTGCATCTTCAGCGGGCCGAGGTCCTCGTCGTCGATGGTGGTCACCACCTCACGTTCGATGACGTGTTCGTCGTTCATCAGCTGCTCGATGTCGTAGACCGGGGCGAGCGCGGCGCCGGCCTCCTGGAAGGCGGCGGAGACCTCCTCGTAGTCGCGTTCGGCGATCCACTGCGCCACCGGCGGGTCGATGAGGTCGGCGTGCCGGACCCGTTCGCCGGCCTGGGGGAACCAGGGCTCCTGCGCGATGTCGGGGCGGCCGACCAGCCGCATCACCCGCTCGGCGATCGACGTGGCACTGGCCGAGATCGCCACCCAGCGGCCGTCCCTGGTCAGGTAGGCGTTGCGGGGGGCGTTGTTGCTGGACCGGTTGCCGTGCCGGCCCGAGATGAGCCCGAGCTGGTCGTAGACGCTCGGGCCCGGCCCGAGGATGCCGACCAGCGGTTCCAGCAGGGACAGGTCGATGATCTGGCCGGCCCCGTCACCGGTGGCGCGGTGGTAGAGCGCGAGCATCACGGCATAGGCGCCGGCGAGGCCGGCCACCCCGTCGGCCAACCCGAACGGTGGCAGGGTGGGCGGGCCGTCCGCTTCACCGGTCTGGTGGGCCAGGCCGCTCATCGCCTCGGCGAGCGTGCCGAACGCGCGGCGCGTCGCGTACGGCCCGGTCTGGCCGAAGCCGGTGACCCGCAGCACCACCAGAGCCGGATTGATCTTCTGCAGGTCCTCGGGACCCAGACCCCACTTCTCCAGGACACCGGGGCGGAAGTTCTCGATGACCACGTCGGCCTGCTCGACCAGGCGGCGCAGGATGTCCTGGCCCTCCGGTTTGCCGAAGTTGAGGGTGACGGTCCGCTTGTTGCGGGAGATGACCTTCCACCAGAGGCCGTGGCCGTCCTTGCTGAGGCCGTGGGTGCGGGCCGGATCGCCCTTGGGGTGCTCGACCTTGATGACGTCGGCTCCCCAGTCGCCCAGCAGCATCGCGGTGATCGGGGCGGCGTAGACGGTGCCGAGATCCAGCACCCGGAGTCCGGCGAGCGGGCCACGGGCCGGACCGGCGGCGGAATCGTGGGTGTCGGATCCGGTGTCTGACATCGACTCATTGTCGAACGGACGCCTGGCATCCGGCTCGGTGGATCGGAAGATCGGTGCGGAAGTCACAGTCATGGCGGCCGGTGTCCTCGGGTCGGGGGCGGGCGATCCGTACGGGGTCGAACACAGGACAGGCGGCCGGTCGCCGAAACGGTCGGGAGTGGCTCGCCTGCCTCACTGGTGACGATGACGGTGGCAGGACCCCGTCGGGGTGGGGCCCTGCCACCGAGCTTCACCGCGGCCGGCGGACCGGCGGCGGGAACCAGGTGCAGCGCGAACTACTCGTTGTAGCCGAACAGCCCGTTCCACATGGCCTGGTCCTGCTTGGCGTATTCCTTGGCCTGGTCGGGCAGCACCCGGTGAACCTGCGGCGAGTCGAATGCGGGGAACTGCTGGCCCAGGACGTTCGGCGGCTGCACGTCGGTGCGGACCGGGTACTCGCCCAGTTCGCGGAACACGTTCTGACCCCGCTTCGACAGGTTCCAGTTGAGGAAGACCTTGGCCGCGTTGACGTGCGACGCGGTCGAGGCCACGCCGGTGTAGTAGTCGTAGACCGCGAAACCCTCCTGGGGGATGACGAACTGGACCGGGGCGTTGCGGGCCTGGGCCAGGTTGACCGCGCTGACGACGGTGGTGCCGACCTGCACCTCGCCGCGGGCCAGGCTGTCCAGCTCGGCGCCGAGCGAGTCGAAGATGCGCGGCCGGTTGCCGGCGTACGCGGTGAGGAACTCGTCGCCCAGCACGGCCCGCTGGAAACGGGTCAGGGCCAGGGCGCTACCACCGGCGCCGACCTGGGCGATGCCGATCTTGCCGCGCATCGCCGGGTCCGTCATCACCGACCAGGACGTCGGCGCTTCCTCCGCGTCCAGGATCGCGGTGTTGTAGCCGAAGGTGTAGATCGGGTCGAAGGTGCGGTAGTAGTTGCCGCCGTCGAAGGACACGTCCTCCTGCAGGTTCACCGCGGTCGACGGCTCGTACGGCTGGAAGACGCCCTTCTCGCTCAGCGAGCTGGCAAACCCGGAGTCCGACGTGCGGACCACGTCGGCCTTCAGGCGGCCGGCGCCGTACTCGGCCGAGATCCGTTCGAACAGCCGGTTCGGGGTGAGCCGGACGACGTTGACGGCGAGCTTGGTGTCGGCCTTGAACTGCTTGAGCAGCGCGGCCTCGGTGTTCTCCGTGTAGCCGGTGTAGAGGGTGATGCTGCCCTCGGCGACCGCGGCGTCCCACAGCTGCTGGTCGGCGATCTGCTCGCCGTCGATGACCAGTCCGTCGCTGGTCTGGATCTGACCGGCGGGGGTGACGACCTCCTTGGGGGCCGGCGGCGGGGCGCAGGCGGTGGTGGCGACGGCGGCGAGGCCGGCGGCGACGGCCAGGGCGGCGCTCCGCAGAGCGGCGCGGCGGGTGAAGACGGTCATGTCAGTGCACATCCTTCGCGCCGAGGCGGCGGGCCAGGACCGCGAGGATCCCGATGACCACGATGTAGAGCAGGCTCAGTTCGGCGGCCTGCTGGAAGGACCCGTTGTCGTAGGCGTCGAAGATCGCGATGGACAGCAGACGGGTGTCGGAGGTGAAGAGGAACAGCACGGCGGTGAGCTCGCGCATGCCCAGCATCAGCAGCAGCAGGAACGTCGACGACAGGCCGACGCGCAGCAGCGGGATGGTGACGAAGGAGATCGCCTTGGGGCGGCGGGCTCCCAGCATGATCGCGCTGTCCTCGAGGTCCTTGTCCAGCTGGACGATGGACGACGAGACCCCGCGGTAGCCCTGCGGGATGAAGACGGCGATACACGCGATGACCAGGACGATCAGCGTCCCGTAGACCGGGATCGGCAGGGTCAGCCAGGTCCACAGCAGGCCCAGGCCCAGCACGATGGCCGGGATGGCCAGCGGGAGCATCGCGATGTACTCCAGCGCCTTCCGGCCCCAGGCGTTGGTGCGGTACCGGGTGTAGGACAGGGCGAAACACAGCGCGGTGCCGACGACGGCGGTGCCCAGGCCGACGATCACGCTGTTCTGCAGCACGTGCCAGAACTCCGAGTCCTGCAGGGTCTGGCCCATCGACCAGAACGACAGCGCGCCGGGCTGGAACAGCTCGGACAGCTGACCCAGGTACGGGCTGGTCTGCAGCGCGGTGACCAGTAGCGCGCCGATCGGCAGGATGACGGCGAGCAGGAAGTAGGCCCACGCGGCGACGGCCGCCGGCCAGCGCCACTTCCGCAACGGGACCCGGCGGGCGCGGACACCCTTGCCGCTGACCGTCGTGTACTGCTTCTTGGCCACCGTCCGCTGCTGGACGAAGACCACGATCATCAGCACTGCGGTGAGCACGACGGCGATGGCGGCGGCCGCGTTCTGCCGGGACGGCGAGGCGTTCATCAGCCGGTAGATCAGGGTCGGCAGCGTGTCGATCTGGCCGGGGACGCCGATCACCTGGGCGACCGGGAAATTCTCGACGGTGAGGGCGAAAACCAGGATCCCGGAGCCGACGATGGCCGGCATGACGAGCGGGAACGTGATGGTGCGCAACATCTTCGACAGCGGGGCGCCATGCAGGCTGGCCGCGTCCTCCAGGTCCGGGTTCATCAGCGACAGGGCCGAATGGACCATCAGGAACGTGTACGGCGCGTAGTACAGGCCGAGCACGAAGATCAGCCCGCCGAAGCTGTAGATGTTGATGAGGTCGGGAACGCCGACGGCGCGGGCGACCACGTTGATGTAGCCGGAGGCCGGGCTGCCCAGCTGGGCCCAGGCCAGGGCTCCGACCAGCGCGGGCAGGAACAGCGGGGCGATGCCGAAGAAGTAGATGAGCTTGCGGCCGGGGACGTTGGTGCGGGCCGCGAGGAAGGCCATCCCGGATCCGATGACCAGGGCGACGATCGACGAGCCGATCCCGACCAGCGCCGAGTTCAGCATCGCCATCAGCGCACTGGAGGTGAACAGCACCTGGAAATTGCTGATGGTGAAGGAGGTGTCGGCCAGCGAACCGGGGCCGGGGCTGGTGTCGGTGAAGGCGGCCAGGATGACGAAGCCGACCGGAAACAGCACCAGCAGGGCCAGGATGATCAGCTGCAGACCGGAGGGCAGCACCTTCTTGACGGCGCGGACCCCGGAAGAGCTGCCCTTGGGCTGCGGTTTCTCGGTGGACGGGGGACGGGACAAGGTGGTGGTCATGCCGCCACCGCCACCGGCTTGCGGGCGGGCAGGACCGGGGAGGCGGTGTCGTCGCGCAGGACCTGAGCGGCGTTGGGGGCGATGCGGACCATGGCGGTGTCGCCGGTGCGCAGCCAGTCGCCGGCCCGGGGCATGGCGATGGCCTCGAGGACAGGGCCGTCCTCCAGGGTGATGCGGTAGCGGACGGTCGCGCCCTGGAAGCTGGCGACGTCGACGTGGCCGCGCCAAGCGCCGGGGGTGCTCACGTCGTCCGGTCCGGCCGGGGTGACGTGCAGGTCCTCGGACCGCAGGCACAGCACGGTCGGGCCCTCGATCTCGGGGACCTCGGCGACCGGGATGGCGACCGGGTAGCCACTCAGCTTGGCGACCTGACGGCCACCCTCGTTCTCGACGGTGCAGGGGAAGATGTTGCCCACGCCGAGGAAGTCGGCGATCGACTTGGTCGTCGGCGCCGCATAGATCTCCTGAGGCGTACCGATCTGCACGATCCGGCCGTGCTGCATCAGGGCGATGCGGTCGGCCAGCGCGAACGCCTCGATCTGGTCGTGGGTGACGTAGACGGTGGTGAGGTTCTGCTCGAGCTGGATCTCGCGGAGCTCGATGCGCAGCCGCTCGCGCAGCCGGGCGTCCAGGTTGGACAGCGGCTCGTCCAGCAACAGCACGCTGGGCTGCATGACCAGGCTGCGGGCCAGGGCGACCCGCTGCATCTGGCCGCCGGAGAGCTGGCTGGCGCCGCGCGACTCGAAGTCGGACAGGCCGACGATGGCCAGCGCCTTGCGGATGCGGACGGCGGCCTCGTCCTTGGGCACCTTCTTCATCTTCAGCGAGAACCCGACGTTCTCGAAGACGGTCCGGTGCGGCCAGACGGCGTAGGACTGGAAGACCATGCCGACGTTCCGCTTGTACGGCGCGACGGTGACCCGCCGCTCGGAGTCGTGCACGACGGTGTCGCCGATGGTGATACGGCCGCCGCTGGGCTGCTCGAGCCCGGCGATGCACCGCATGGTGCTGGTCTTGCCACAGCCGGACTGACCGAGCAGGACCAGCGATTCGCCGTCGGCGATCTGCAGGTCGAGGTCCTTGACGACGGTGTTGGTCCCGTAGGTCAGGCTCAGGTGTTCGAGGGCGATCTTCATTGGTCTTCCTCTCCGACACGACTTCTCTATCGTGGCGGCTCGGCTGGTGCAGGGATAGGACGGACGGCGGACGACCGGACGAATCGGGTGATCAGGCGGAACTCGGGACCGGGCTCACGACCGCGGAAGGCACGGCCGGCTCGGTCTCGACGGTGTCGGCGGGGATGTAGACGAGGGCGTCGACGATGCGGCGGGAATTGCGCCGGAACTCGACCACCCGGTGGTCGGTGCCGATCCCGGAGACGACCAGCGAGATCGGTCCGGAGAGGGTGCCGATGCGGTAGCTCGCTCCAGCCGGGGCGAGGTCGTGGACCAGGGTGCCGGGCACGGTGGCCGCAGCGGCGAGAGCGACCGCACTGGTCAGGCCGATAGCGGGGTGCGGGGCGCTCATCGAGATCATTCGGGCGTTCAGCTCGGTGACCGGACCGGCTGGCCCTGGGGTGCCGGGGCCCACGATCCCGACCTTGGGGACCGACTGGTCGTCGTCCGGCAGGCCCATCGCCCGGGCGGCCTGGCGCCGGAGCTCGGCGAAGAACGGCATCCGCTCGGCCACGGCGGCGGCATCGTCCGCGCCGGTGAGGCCGATGGCGTCGGCCCGGACCACGGCCACCGGGGCGCCGGCGTCGACCATGGTGACGGCCAGCTCGGCGCCGTCGACGGTGAGCGTGTCGACCGGGTGGCCGGTCGGCAGCAGCGCGCCGTGGGTGGACCAGGTGGCCTCGGTGAAGCCGAGGTCGACCGGCACCCCGGGGAACGGCACGCCGCGGACCAGCTGGTCGCCCTGGGACGGGGCCTGGCCGTCCGGGGTGGGAACGGTGGCCTGCAGCACCAGACCCGTCGGCCGGTTGAGCATCTGGAACGCCGTGGCGTCCTCGCTCAGGCCGACGAGGCGGTGCTGGACGACGTACAGGGCCAGGGCGGTGGCGCAGTTGCCGCAGTTGCTGACCCACTCCACCTTCGGGTGATCCACGCTGACCTGCGCGAACGAGTAGACGATCTCGTCCGGCGACTGACCCGGCCGGCGGGACTCGACGACGATGGCCTTGCTGGTGGTCGAGGTGGCGCCGCCGATGCCGTCGATCTGCCGCAGGTCCGGACTGCCGAACGCCCGCAGCAGGAACTCGTCCCGGCTGACCGGGAGGGCGTCGATGTCCTCGGCCTGGAAGATCCAGCACTTGCTGGTGCCGCCGCGGACCCACGACGCCGGCACCGCCATCTCGGCTGTGCCCACTTCGATCTCGCTCACGTCGGTCTCCGAACATCCAGTGGTATGTGATTGGATCCGACTGTATACAGTGGTGCGCAGATGTCAACAGCTGTGTTCCAGGTAACATCACGGGCTTGTCGGGTATGCGAGCTGCTACTGCTAGACCCGGTGGCGCATCAGGTCACCGGCGGCGGGCGACCTCGCCAGGGAAAGGGGTGCCGCGGTGGCTGTGCCGGTGTACGAGCAGCTGCGAGCGCTGATCCTCAGCGACGAGTTCGGCCCCGACGCGATGCTCGTCGAGACGTCGCTGGCCGCGCGCCTGGGCGTCAGCCGCACCCCCATCCGCGAGGCGCTGCGCCGGCTGGAGCAGGACGGCCTGGTCGAGCGCACCAGCCGTGGGACCCGGGTCGTCGAGCGGAGCCCCGAGCAGATCCTGGAGATCTACGAACTGCGCATCCTGCTGGAGGGCCAGGCCGCCCGGGCCGCCGCGGAACGGGCCACCAGCCTGGACCTCAACCGGCTCCGGGTCATCCACGAGCAGATGCTGGCCGCCGGACCGGACGACGACGAGGACCGCGTGCGCCTCAACCGGCTCTTCCACGAGGCGCTGTGGGCGGCCAGCCACAACGGCACCCTGGTCGACGTGATCGACCGCCTCATCGCGCACCTGCACCCGCAGACCACGCTGCGGTTCCCCGGCCGCTGGGACGACATCCTGGCCGAGCACGGCGAACTGCTGGACGCGATCACCGAGCATCGCGCCGACGACGCCGCTGCCATCGCCACCGCCCACATGGCCAAGGCGCGGGAGATCCGGCTGCAGCTCTACGCCGGGACGCTGGGCGACCGGCTGATCGACCGTGGGGCCTGACCTCTGCGACCGCTCGTGAAGCGTCTCTCCCGCTGAGCGGTCACGACGCTGCAGATCTCATCAGCGCCCGGCCACCGGACGGCCCCAGGTGACCAGGTCGGTGACCGCTGCGGGGGCACGCTCGGCCAGTTCCGCGTCCGGCCGGGCCCCCAGCGCGCCGTTCACCGTCGAGAAGGCGACCCGCAGCGCGACGAACACGGTGGCCCGGAAGATCTCGTCGTCGGACCATCCGGCGTCGCGCAGCGCCTCGACGTCTTCCGGGGTGGTCCGGCCGGCGCCGCCGGCGACCGCCCTGGCCCACGTCGCCAGCGCGGCTTCGCGGGGCGTCAGACCGTCGTCGGTGCCGGCCAGAACGCCGGCGACGGCGTCGAGATTGCCGGCGTCGGACTGTTTCCAGCCCCAGGCCAGCGAGCAGTAGGAATCACCGATCGTCGACGCGGCGGCGGTGACCAGGATCCCGCGTTCGCGGAACGACAGGTCACCGCCGACGAGGGCCAGCAGATCGAAGAGCCGGGTGTGCGCCTCGGGCTGATGCGCCCACAGATGGGACAGGTTCATCACGAAGCCGTAGGCGGCCCGGTCGTTGGCGTACGTCGCCTCGACCTCGGGCGTCGGCTCCGGTTCGGCGAGGAAGGTCATGCACCATCCTGCTGCCGTCGATCCCCACCCGCCAGTGGTCGGCAACGACAACCGCCCCACCTCCTGTGTGGAGGTGGGGCGGTGCGTTCGCAGGACGGTCAGGCCTTGGCCTTCTGCCGCCAGGTGGTCAGCACCCGCTCGGTGTAGCCGTTGGGCTCCTCGCGGCCGGCCAGCGCCAGCTCGAGCGCGGCCTGGTAGGACGGGTTGGTGTCCGGGTCCTGAGCGAGGGGCTGGTAACCGGCCTCGCCGGCGTTCTGCTCGTCGACGAGAACGGCCATCCGGGCGTAGGTCTCGCGCAGCTGGGCCTCGTCGATGAGGCCGTGCCGCAGCCAGTTGGCCAGCTCCTGGCTGGAGATCCGCAGCGTGGCCCGGTCCTCCATCAGCCCGACGCCCTCCAGGTCCGGAACGGTGGAGCAGCCGATGCCCATGCCGACCCACCGCACGACGTACCCGAGGATCGACTGGACGTTGGTCTCCACCTCGTGGCGGATCTGCTCCTCGGTCAGCTCCTCGCCGCGCCGCGGCAGGATCGGGGCGACGAGCAGCTTGTTCCGGTCGGTCAGCGGCCGGTTCTTGAGTTCCGCCTGCACGGCCAGCACGTCGGTCTCCAGGTAGTGCAGCGCATGCAGGGTCGCCGCGGTCGGCGATGGCACCCATGCGGTGTTGGCGCCCGCCTTGGGCTGAGACCCCTTGGCGGCCAGCATGGCCCGCATACCGGCCGGCTGCGCCCACATGCCCTTGCCGACCTGGGCGCGGCCCGAGAACCCGGCTCGCAGCGCGACGTCGACGTTGCGGTCCTCGTACGACTTCAGCCATGTGGCCGACTTCTCGTCGTCCTTGCGGATGACCGGCCCGGCCTCGAAGACCGTGTGGATCTCGTCGCCGGTGCGGTCCAGGAAGCCGGTGTTGACGAAGATGACCCGCTCAGACGCCCGCGCGATGCACGCCTCGAGGTTGAGCGAGGTGCGCCGCTCCTCGTCCATGATCCCGATCTTGATGGTGTTCGGCGGCAGGTCCAGCGCCTCCTCGACCGCGGCGAACAGGTCGACCGACAGCGCGACCTCGTCGGGCCCGTGCATCTTGGGCTTGACCACGTAGAAGCTGCCGGCTGGGAAGTTCCGGTGCTTGCCCAGGTCGCGGAAGTCGTGCAGCGCGGCCACCGCGGACACCGCGATGTCCAGGCACTCCTCGAGGATCGGCTCCCCGTCGGCGGTGCGCACGGCGTCGGTGCGCATGTGGTGCCCGACGTTGCGGACCAGCGGCAGCGCGCGTCCGGACAGCACCAGCTCGGAGCCGTCCGGCGCGGTGTAGACCCGGTCGTCGGCGACGGTGCGGGTGACGTCCTTGCCGCCCTTGCGGAAGGTGGCGGTGAGGTCGCCGGTGACCAGCCCCAGCCAGGTGCGGTAGCCAACGACCTTGTCCGGACCGTCGACCGTGGACACCGAGTCCTCGAGGTCGATGATCGTGGTGATGGCCGATTCGAGCACCGCGTCGGCCACGCCCGCGTGGTGCTGCTGGCCGACTCCCTTGCCCGGGTCGACGGTCAACTCCAGGTGCAGTCCGTGGTGGCGCAGCAGGACCGCATCGGGCGAGCCCGGGTCGCCCCGGTAGCCGGCGAACTGCGCCGGATCGGCCAGTGTCGAGCCGTCGGCCGCGCTGTCGACGTCGGCGATGAGAGCACCGTCCTGCACCCGGTAGCGGGTGACGGCGGTGTGGCTCGACCCGGACAGCGGGAAGTGTTCGTCCAGCAGGCGGTCGACCTCGGCGATGACCAGGGCGCCGCGGTCGGCGTCGTAACCCCGGGTGCCGGTCGGATCGGCCAGCGCGTCGGTGCCGTACAGCGCGTCGAACAGTGACCCCCACCGGGCGTTGAGGGCGTTCAGCGCGTACCGCGGGACGGTCGACGGGACGACCAGCTGCGGGCCGGGGATCTCGGCGATCTCGCGCTCCACGTTGCTGACCGAGATGGTGGGCTCCTCCAGCGGCAGCAGGTAGCCGATCTCGGTGAGGAATGCCGCGTAGGCCTCGACGTCGTCCTCGCCCGGAGCGCCGTTCTCCCGGTGCCAGGCGTCGATCCGCTCCTGCAGCTCGTCCCGCCGGGCCATCAGGTCGGCGGCCCGGGGACCGAACTGTGCGTGCAACTGCGCGACCGTCCCCCAGAACCACTCCGGGGTCAGTCCGACCCGCGGGACCAGCTCCTCGGCGACGAACGCCGCCAGGGCCGGGTCCACCTGCAGGTCACCGGTCACGCTCTGATTGCCTACCAACGAAAGCCCCTTCCAGCGAATGATCTGCCTGCCATCATTCGCCTCCTGCGGACCGGTCTCCAATCGGGGCGAGGTCAGGGCACGCGTACCCGCTCGACCACCTGGCACAGACCGTGGATGAGGTCGCTGAGCCACCGCACCGGCGGGTCGGCGGCGGTGGTCGGCGTGGCGCATACGTTCGACCCGTCCCTAGCGGGGCCCACCGGCATGGCTGCGTGCCCGGGTTCGTCATGCTGACGATGGATCCGGCGGGAACCGGTCGATGGTCCTCCCCGGCCCTGGTGAGCGCTGAACGCGGTGAGATCACGTTGCGATCCGGAGTACGGCTGCCCCCTACTGCCGGCCTGGTGGTCCACTCGCGCCGACGGCGACAACTGGGACGAACTGGCCGGGTGGGTCGACACGCTGCGACTGTCGACCTCGCTGAACGACAAGCACGTCGTCGCCGAGTGCTGGCCCGCGCACCGCGGGGTCGTCGAAGAACTGGCCGCCCTGCACACCGCGTGGAAGCAGACGGTCATCACCGACGCCCAGACCCGTAAGGCCGGGACCGCCGCCTATACCGCGCGGTTCGAGCGGTGGCTGTGGCCGTGCCTGGAACGCATCACCAGCCCCCGCTACACGATGGCCGACTGCCTCCGCCGCGCTCACCGACCCGACCCCGTCCCGATCGACCTGCCCACCGATCGCAGCCTCTTCCCACCGGGTCTCACCCGACGACGCGACTGACGACCCAATCGGCCGGACCTGTGCTCCTGAGCACCGCCTGCCTACCTGGCGTGACCTGCTGGAGGGACTGAGGCGTCCGCTTCGTGCGTTCGGAGCCGGGCTCCCGTCATCGGTGGTCCTGGAGTGACACCGAATGCAATGCGAAGATAGTTGAGCGCAGAAGGTTCATCTGGCCCATCCAGATAGCGGATCCAAGCATTTTAGCGTGAATAATTAGCGTCAGCTTCCCCGCGCCGGCGCGGTTCTCACCTGCACAAACTACGCAATGTAACTAGATTCGACGGGGACTACTCCATTGTCCCCGTTGCGAACGCAAAGACACGCCAGGTACGGTCTATTTACTTGGTCATTACTTCGACATGGGGACGGTGTTCATGAACTGCAGAAGGATCACAACGGCCGCTTTGGCAGCTGCGTTAGCATTCGTGGGCACCCCGTCGATTACCTATGCGTCGACCGCCGAGCCAGAACCAGCGCCTAGTACGCAGTGCACCATCTACATTTCCAAGAATCCCGCCGTGGACCCGGAGAGCTCATGCGTCCAAACCTCCGACATGGACCTGGAGAAGGCCCAGTCCGCGGCTGACGGAACGCTCCTGGTTGCCTTTCACGCCGATGCTGGATTCGGCGGGACGAGCGCCCTGATCAAGGGAAAAGATGGTCCCTGCGACACGGAGGGGTACGGCCTCCGCGACATGGGAACGCTTGAGGGGTGGTATTACACGGTCGACCCGGTCGGCATGTGGACACTTCAGAACGCATCGTCGTACCGCGTCTTCAACGGCTGCAACGAGACCATCATGTTCACCGCCGGCAATTACGGTGGCGTGAGCAGTGGCTCCCGTTTCGGCGATCAATCGAGCGTAGGTGACCCGTTCAACGACCAGATCCGATCCATGCTGCTGAAGGCGGGCTGACCATGATCAGGCGGACGCCAGTCGCGCTGCTCGCTGCGGCGCTCATCGGTATCTTCGGGGTGTCGGGCACGGCCGCGGCGGCTCCAGACGCCCCAGACGTCACTACCAACAGCGTGTCGACCGAGTGGGACCAGTGCCTTTTCAGCCCCGACCAGGGGGATCTGTACTGGGAGGCCAACGTATTCGAGCACGACATCGCTCTTTTTTGCGGACAGCACAACTCCATCGACAACAGCGGGTTCGGAGTGCGTCACGTCGCTGCCGGCCACTCTTACAACTACAACACTGACGCCTGCATTTCCAAAATCTTATCTAAGGGGAGATACAACCCTGGCGCCGCCACAGGTGAGGGCAATCTTGCCTACACCTATGAGTCAGGTGGGCAGCAAGGAATCGTCATCTATACCGCGACGCCCAGTCTGGCACCTTCCTCACACCAATATTCAGTGGTCACGGCCTACCTGATCGGCTGGGCTAACACCACCGAGCAATGGAACAGGTGTGCGACCCTATGACGGATGCGGACCGGGTTGTGCCGGGTACCGATGTTGACCATCGGCTGGTTGTTTTCTGCGCGTTGGACAACGGTTTCACCGGGCCGGACCAAGTCGGTCCGTATCCGGTAGGATCTCGTTTGAGAGCTTTTCTGCGATTGATGCCTCCACCGCCGTTCGAGTTGCCTTTCCTCGAGGACCCTCCCGTTTTCCTTGGTGCACGGGTTATCTCGATTCAAGCCCCGCGGCCACGCGTCTGGTTGGCTACGGAATTCGGTGCAGGTTTCGGGACGGCCGGAGCGAGGCCGGGGGAGGTTTCTCGTTTCGGTCTACATCTCAGGGCCCCGCAGGCCGTCCCGGATCCTGTTCCGGACGGGTGCTTCCCGTTCGATCTGCGGATCGATCGTGCGCGGGAGGTCTACAGCGATCACCGACCTACCGCGACGGCGTTCGAGTGGGTCCCCGGAACTGAACGGTTCGTAGAGACCGGAGATTTCCGTCCGAATCACTTCTTACTGGCTGGCGGAGCGTGGCCGCCGCCAGTCGGCAGGCCCGCGGCCGCGGTCTTGAACGTCACGGTGATGGCACCCGACGCTGAGGTGGTAGATGGTTCTGTGGCCAACGAGAGCACTCTCGAGTGACACCTTCTCGGGGGTGAGACCGGCACGGCCGGCAGGCCGGCCCCCATCAATCGAGCCGAGGTACACGCCGCAGGCACCGACATCCGACCCGGAAAGCTCATTGGCCCGCCCCAAAGCTTATCAGCGACGTGGTCCGTGGCCGCGGTATTGCTGCCGGGGGTTGTCGTCGTCGACGAGGTCGATGGTGTCCTCCTCGTGCGTGGTGTCGGCGACGGTTTCCCGTTCCCGACGGTCGACGGGCGTTGTGCGGCGGCCGGCCCGTCCGGCGAATCGGGTGGCGGATTGCGTTCGGACACGCGCGAGCCGTTCTGCGGGGGTGAGTTGCCGACCGCCGGGTTCCCCGGGGCGCGGCTGGTTTTCCTGCTCGGGTCTCGAGCGAGGTTTTTTTGCGGCGCGGTCGTCGACGACGCTCACGGTTGGTTCCTGTTCCTGGGTTGCGTAGTCGGCGGCTTCGCCGGCGGCGACGGCTTGTGCGTTGGCCAGGCAGAGGTCGGGGCGTCCGCGGCCGGCGGCGGTGACCCATTGTTCGCGGGCGTCGTCGACGGTGCGGGCGACGATGTGCAGGGTGTTGGACTTTTGCCCGCGGGTGAGCCCGACATAGGCGGCGGGGGCGCTGGTGCGGTCGGTGAGCAGTTCGTCGCCGTGCTCGCTGGCGTCGCCCTGCACGCCGTGCGTGGTGTTGACGTAGGCCAGGTGCAGGTTCTCGCGGGTCGCCTTTTTGATCTGGGAGCGGGCCGGCCTTGACCTGGCCGCGGCCTTCCTGGTCGGTCTTGGACCGGCGGAGCAGCACATGCAGGCCGTCGTCGCCGTACAGGGGTGAGGTCGCCGAGGGTCAGGGTGGTGAGTTCGCTGCGGCGGGCGGCCAGGGTGAAACCGAGTAGCAGCAGGGCGGCGTCGCGGCGGGCGGCGACCCCGGCCGGCCACGCCCCAAACGACTGCGACAAGGGCCCGGGCAGGGCCCGCAGGTCGGTCAGCAGCAGCGGGTCCCGCCGCGAGGGGCGGGTGCCGTGCTGGCATTTGATGCCGCCCAGGGTGCGGCTGACCAACTCGCTGCGCCCGGGGCCGGGGTGGCCGGCCGCCCGATGGATCTGGTTGATCGAGGCCACCCACCGGATCAGGGTGGCGGTCTTGAACCGGAGACGGCCGTCGACGTCGAGCTTGGCGGCCGCGGGCCGGCGGCCGACTCAGATCGGGTCGGCGACCGTCCGCTCGGTCGCGGTGATGACGCGGGTCAGGACCCGATGCAGCTCGTCGAGATCCGAGCGGGCCAGGCCGAGGCGTTCGACGACAGCCGGGGGGATCGCCTCCGCCTGCTGACGCAGGCTTCGTCCGACCTCGGTGAGCTCCACGGCCAGTCGGCGCTCGTCCTCGTCGCTGCGCCGACGGGTCACATACCCCAGCGCCTCCAGGCGCTTCAGCAACGGCGACAGGGTCGCCGGGTCGAGTCGGAGGGACGCACTGATGTCCCTGACCGACCGCGGCGACCGTTCCCACAGGGCGAGCATGACCAGGTACTGCGGATGCGTGAGTTGGAGCGGTTCGAGCAGGGGCCGGTACACCGCGATGACGGAGCGGGACGCGACGGCGAGGGCGAAGCAGACCTGCCGGTCCAGGGCGAGCAGGTCCTCGCCCGATGCGGGGACGGCCTGGGGTACGTCTGGACCGGTCATGTCGCCAAACTACCTCTGCCCCACCCATTGGTGTACATTTCGTTAGTGCACTAACCAGATCGGCCCCGGCGGTCGACCGGCGATCACCGACGGAAGAGAGATGCCATGAGCCGCGCAGACGTCCTGGTGGACGCCGACCGGGCCGAGACACACCTGCTCGACCCGGCAGTCGTTTTCTCCGAGGTCGACGACGACGGCAGCCACCTGCAGTGGTCCTGCCTGCCGGACATGCCGGTCCACAACCCCCAGACCGCCGATCGGAGCGCCTCATGACCTGGCAACATGCCGCGGATTCGACCGGAACCGGCCTGCTCGAAGGCTGGACCGGCGTGTTCCTCGGCTCGCTCGCCTTCATCGCCGTGGTCGCCGTCTGCTGTTTCGGCATCCTCGCCCGGATTCGCGACCGGAAGGAGAACCAGAGGTCCATCGAGGCATTGCGCGCCGAACGCGAGCAGAAGAACGCTCCGGGCACCGAGGGCGGCGGCCCCACCGTCACCTGAAACCCCGGTGTCGGCAGGCGGGGAGTCATGCCGACCGACACCCGGCGCCGGGTCCGCTCAGGACAGGTAGGGATCCACGTCCGGCCAGCGCTTGTGGCCGTCGTCCGACCCGACCGCGTCCTGCGGGTCGCCGGGCTTGCGCCGGTTGGGGCTGTGTCCGGCGGGTAGCAGCTTGATGACCACCGACTTGGACGTCGGGGTGTTGCTGCCGTCGGCGGTGGAATCCAGCGGGATCAGCGGGCTCGTCTCCGGGTAGTACGCCGCCGCCGAGCCCCGGGGCGTGTCGTAGGCGACGACCCGGAAGTCCTCCACCGCGCGGACGACATCGTCGCCCGGCCACCAGGTCTCGATGTCGATGAGCTGGCCGTCGGTGAACCCGTGCGCCGCGATGTCGTCGGCGTGCAGGAAGATCACCTTGCGGCCGCCCTCCACCCCGCGGTAGCGGTCGGAGAGCCCGTAGATGGTGGTGTTGTACTGGTCGTGGCTGCGCAGGGTCTGCAGCAGCAGGTGCCCGGGTGGTGCGACGATCGTGTCGATCGGGTTCACGGCGAACTCGGCCAACCCGGACGACGTCGGGAACGTCCGTGAGTCGCGCGGCGGGTGCGGCATCACGAACCCGCCGGGGCGGCGGACGTTCACCTCGTACGAGGCGCAACCGGGCACGACGCGCGAGATGTGCTGGCGGATCACGCTGTAGTCGTCGCGCATGGCCTGCCAGGCGATGCCGTGGCGGTCGCCCAGGGTGGCCTGCGCGATGCCGGTGACGATCTCCACCTCGGAGCGCAGGTGCGGGCTGGCCGGCTTGAGCGGGCCGCGCGAGGCGTGCACCGAACAGGTCGAGTCCTCGACGGAGATCCACTGCTCGCCGGCGGCCTGCACGTCCTTCTCGGTGCGGCCCTTGGTCGGCAGGATGAGCGCGGTGTCTCCGCACACCAGGTGGGACCGGTTCAGCTTGGTCGACACGTGGACGGTCAGCCGGGTGTTGCGCAGGGCATCGCTGACCACGTCGGTGTCCGGCGAGGCCTGCACGAAGTTGCCGCCGAGACCGATGAAGACATGGACCTTGCCGTCGCGCATGCCGCGGATCGAGTCGACGACGTCCAGCCCGTGCTCGCGGGGCGGGTCGAAGCCGAACTCGTTCTGCAGCGCGTCGAGGAAGTGTTGCGGCGGCCGCTCCCAGATGCCCATGGTCCGGTCACCCTGGACGTTGGAGTGCCCGCGGACCGGGAACAGCCCGGCACCGGGCTTGCCGATGTTGCCCTGGGCGAAGGCCAGGTTGCAGAGCTCGCGGATGGCGGCGACCCCGTTGCGGTGCTGGGTCAGACCCATCGCCCAGCAGAAGACGGTGGCCGACGAGTCGCGGAGAAGTTCGGCCAGCTCGGTGATCTGGGCCCGGGACAGCCCGCTGACCTCGGTGACCTGGTCCCAGTCCAGCGTCGCCAGGTGAGCCTTCCAGGCGTCGAATCCGGTGGTGTGACGCTCGATGAAATCGTGATCCAGGGCGTCCCACTCGAGCAGCAGCGCACCAAGGGCCTGGAACAGGGCGATGTCGCCGTTGACCTTGATCGGCAGGTGCAGGTCGGCGATGGCGGTGCCCGCGCCGACGACGCCACTGGGGCGCTGCGGGTTCTTGAACCGGGTCAGACCGGCCTCGCGCAGCGGGTTGATCGAGACGATGGTGGCGCCGTTGTCCTTGGCGATCTCCAGGGCGGACAGCATCCGCGGGTGGTTCGTGCCGGGGTTCTGGCCGGCGACGATGATCAGCTTGGCCTGGTAGACGTCCTCGATGCTGACCGACGCCTTGCCGATGCCGATGGCCTCGGCCAGGGCGACGCTGGTCGACTCGTGGCACATGTTGGAGCAGTCGGGCAGGTTGTTGGTGCCGAAGGCGCGGACGAAAAGCTGGTAGGCGAAAGCGGCCTCGTTCGACGCGCGGCCCGAGGTGTAGAACGTCGCCTCGTCGGGGGAGTTCAGTCCGTTGAGTTCCGCGGCGATCAACCGGAACGCCTCGTCCCACTCGATCGCCGTGTAGTGGGTCGCACCGGGGCGCTTGACCATCGGCTGGGTGATGCGGCCCTGCTGGCCGAGCCACCACTCCGACTTGGCGTCGAGCTCGGCGATGCTGTGGGCGGCGAAGAACTCCGGCGTCGCCCGCGCCGTGGTGGCCTCCTCGGCCACGGCCTTGGCGCCGTTCTCACAGAACTCGGCGGTGTGCCGGTGACCCACCTCCGGGTCCGGCCAGGCGCAGCTCATGCAGTCGAAGCCCTCGGCCTGGTTCAGCTTGAGCAACGTCTTGGCCGTGCGCACCGCGCCCATGTGGTCCAGCGACCGCTTCATGGAGACCGCGACGGCCGTCACCCCGGCGGCGTGGTCCTTCTGGTGCCCGACCGTCAGATCGGACTCCTGGTAGTCCTGGACATTCTGCGTATCCCGCACTGCGTCACTCCCTGCCCGAGCCCACGCCGGCTCACCACGGCCACCACTGGCCAACCTCTGCTAGTATATCAGTCAGCAGGTCAGAGCGCCCGGCGGGGCCCTGCACCTGCCTCGAGAGTTCCCCGTCCGTCCGCCCCGGGCTTCTGACGCGGACGCCGGCTTCGTTTCGCAGTGCGCGAGAGCATCACGACCCGCCGCGAGGCGGCGAACGCCCCCGTCCTCATGCCAAGAAATGTTCCACGTGAAGCACCGGTGAGGACGCACGGCTCCTAGGAGTCGGTGGGTGCGAAATCCACGGCGTCGGTGGTGACGATGCCGCCCTGCCGGCCCGGAGCCCGGTGACCCTGCCAGTACAGGTTGGTGAAGGCCACGACGTCCTGCGGCGGCGGTGCGCCCCACGCGGTCTGGTCCTCGGTGGTGTGGGCATCGGCGACCAGAACGGCGTCGTACCCGCGCACGACGGCACCGTGCAGGGTGCTGCGGATGCAGGCATCCGACTGAGCACCACAGACGACGAGTCGACCCACCTTCTGTTCGGCGAGAATGTCGGCCAGATCGGTGTTCTCGAAGGAGTCACCCCAGTTCTTGGCGACCAGGGGCTCGTCGTCGTTCCGGGTCAACTCCGGGACGTACTGCCAGTCGTCGGACCCCTCGGGCAGGCCCTCGTCACTGTGCTGGACCCACACGACCGGCACGCCCTCCGCCCGGGCGTGGTCGACCAGGCGGGCCACGTTGGCCACCACCTCGTCACGGTTCGGGCTGGTGGCCACGACGCCGTTCTGGACGTCGACGACGAGCAGGGCCGTGTTCGGACGGTCGGTCAGGGTGGTCATGACACCTCCGCAGGCACAGTCGTTTCGCGACGCTCAGGAGCCTAACTCGGCCGCCCAGGCCCTGTCCGGGTCGAAACGGTACAGATCGACGTGTGTATCGTCGCGATACATCCGGGCGATGCAGCGAGGGGGTGGGCCGGACAGTGGTACGCAACGCGCAAGTCCTCGATCTGGCCGTCCTCGGCCTGCTCGCCGAATCTGCGATGCACGGCTACCAGCTGCGCGAGCGGCTGCGCAGCACGCTGGGCACGCTGCGGGCGTTCAGCTTCGGCTCGCTCTACCCGGCGCTCCGCCGACTCAACGAGGCGGGCTGGATCGCGGCGGACGAACCGGTCGCGGACGTCGATGCCGTTCCGCTGTCCAGCCGTCGCTCGCGCGTGACGTACCGGATCACCGACGCCGGTCGCGACCACCTGAGCGAGCTGCTCGGCGACGGCGGGCCGGACGCCTGGTCGGACGACGGCTTCGGCGTGCACCTGGCCTTCTTCGCCCGCACCTCGGCCGAGACCCGACTCCGGATCCTCGAAGGACGGCGGCGACGGGTCGAGGAAAAGCGAGAAGGTCTGCGCACGGCCATGGCTCGGGCCGCCGAACGCCTCGACCAGTACACCGCCGAGCTGCACCAGCTCGGTCTCGACGCCTCCGACCGGGAGGTCCGGTGGCTCAACGAACTCATCGACACCGAACGGCGGGGTCGCCGGTCAGCGGCCGGCCCGACCCCCGAACACCCCTGACTCCACTCCGCCGCATGTCCCGTCCCACCCGCACTCTCACACCGAGAACCGTTGGAGGAACCACATGACCGAGACCGCCACCCTCTCCGAGCCCGGCCTGGCCGGCCGGGAACGGCACCCCATCCGCGTCGCCATCGTCGGCGTGGGCAACTGTGCGTCGTCCCTGGTCCAGGGCGTCGAGTACTACCGCAACGCCGTTCCTGGATCGCGGGTCCCCGGACTGATGCACGTGCAGTTCGGCGACTACCACGTCTCCGACCTCGAGTTCGTGGCCGCGTTCGACGTGGATGCCAAGAAGGTCGACTTCGACCTGTCCGAGGCGATCCTGAACAGCGAGAACAACACCATCAAGATCGCCGACGTCCCGCCGCTCGGCGTGCCGGTGCAGCGCGGCGAGACGCTGGACGGTCTCGGCCGCTACTACATGGAGACCGTCACCGAGTCGCCCGCGCCGTCGGTGGACGTCGTCAAGGCACTCAAGGACGCAGCCGTCGACGTCGTCGTCTGCTACCTGCCGGTCGGGTCCGAGCAGGCGGCCAAGTACTACGCCCAGTGCGCCATCGACGCCGGCTGCGCCTTCGTCAACGCCCTGCCGGTGTTCATCGCCGGAACCCCGGAGTGGGCCGAGAAGTTCCGGGCCGCCGGCCTTCCCATCGTCGGCGACGACATCAAGTCGCAGGTCGGCGCGACCATCACCCACCGGGTGCTCGCCAAGCTGTTCGAGGACCGCGGTGTGCTGCTGGACCGCACCATGCAGCTCAACGTGGGCGGCAACATGGACTTCAAGAACATGCTGGAGCGGGACCGCCTGGAGTCCAAGAAGATCTCCAAGACGCAGGCCGTCACCTCCCAGGTGGATCGGGATCTGGGGGCCCGCAATGTGCACATCGGCCCGAGCGACTACGTGCCGTGGCTGGACGACCGCAAGTGGGCCTACGTGCGCCTCGAAGGGCGCGCGTTCGGGGACGTGCCGCTGAGCCTGGAATACAAGCTGGAGGTCTGGGACTCGCCGAACTCGGCCGGTGTCATCATCGACGCCGTCCGGGCGGCCAAGATCGCCAAGGACCGCGGCATCGGTGGCCCGGTCTTCTCCGCCTCGTCGTACTTCATGAAGTCGCCGCCGGAGCAGTACGCCGACGACGTCGCTCGCGACAAGGTCGAGGCGTTCATCCGGGGCGAGCTCGACTCCTGACGTCCTGATGTCCTGGTGGCCGGTGTGCCCTACCCCTACTGGGGCACCCCGGTCAACCGGTCGCAGAATCCGTGATGGCACCGGCGATCTCAGCAGCACCGACCCACGGGACGTTGTAGTGGCCGGCGTCTTTGACGGTGTGCACGGTGCCGCGCGGCAACCGGGTCCTGGCCCGGCGGGCCAGGGTCCGGGCCACATGTACCCGACTTCTTCCGGGGACGACAACCTCCACCGGCATCGTGAGCCGTTGCAGCATCGTGGCTTTCGGGATCGGGGTCCGGGCGGACGGTACGGAGGGGAAGGCGCCGCCGGCCAATTCGGCCAGCTGCAGCCAGCTTTCGTCCAGCTCATGACCGGAACGCTTGTTCTCCCAGTGGATCACGCCGAGCCGCCGTTGCGGGGACGGGCGACTCATCGCCGGGGCGGCCCGCAGGATGTACGTCGGGAAGAGCGGTAGGAACACCATCGTCGGATCCACCAGGATCAGCCGGCCCACCCGGTCGGGGCTGTCGACGGCGTACCGCAGGGCGATCCACGCGCCGTAGGAGTGGCCACCGATCTCCGTGTTCGCCAGTCCCAGCCCGTCCAGCACGCTGTCCAGCCAGTGGACGAGGGCGGTGATGTCGTCGAGGGCGCGGGAACCGGCGACGCTCCGTCCGGCGTCACCCGGGATGTCGACCGCGAACACCCGCCTCGTCGCGCCCAGGGCGAGGGCCAGCGGGATCCATTCGGCGGACGTGGCCTGGTAGGCCGGCAGCAGAACCAGGGCGGGCACCGACTCATCGGCCGGGTCGGCCCCCGCCGCCCACACCCGCGTCGTCCCGAACTCCGAGGTCAGGTCGAGGTGCCGTGGAGTGCCGCCGGCGTCCGGCCAGGACTGCATGACCTCGTCGTACCGCCGGAGGAAGACCTCGCGGGCCGCCTGCTCGCTGTTCGCCATGCTGTCCCCTCGGCTGCCGGTCGGGCGATCCTACGGCGGCTCCACCCGTGCGGGCCCGGTCGAGCGACCGCGACGCCGATCACGAGTCGGGGGCTGAGAGGATCCGGCGGCGAGATCGGGCCGGTCATGGCCCTGGGCGACGGGAGGCCATCCGGTGGACGAACACACGACGAACGGCGAAGCGAGCGCGGCGGCCGACGAGCTGCGCGGCCGCGTCCAGACGGTGATCACTGCCGCCGACCCGGAAGGCCTGCTCGCCCTCGGCGCCCCCGACGACGAATACAGCGCTCAGGTGGGCGAGCTGACCCGGCGACTGCGGGCCCGGTCGATCACCGCCGCTGACGTGCTGGAGGTGTGGGTGGCCCGGTTCGGCCCCGACACGTGGCTGGCCGACCACCCGCAGGCGGTCGACCAGCTCGTCCGGGCGCTGAACGACGTCAGACCCGCCTGACCCATGTCCCGGCGGGTCCACCGGGACGTTCTCTGCTCAGTGCCGACGCAGGAAGTCCAGAACCGCCTCGTTCCATTCCGGGGCGTGGCTGACGGTGACCCCGTGCGGGGCGTCGGAGATGACCTTGACCTCGCTGCCCGGAATGGCCGCGGCCGTACGCGCCCCGGATCCCTCGAACGGCACCGTCGCGTCGGCGTCACCGTGGATGACCAGGGTCGGGACCGTGACCTTGGTCAGGTCGTCACGGAAGTCCGTGCCGCCGAAGGCGGCCATGCAGGCCAGCGCGGCCGGCTTGCTGGCCTGGTGGGCGAGGGCCAACGCCTCCTGCCGCTGCTGCTCCGTCACCTTGAGAACGCCGTTGGCGGAGAAGAATTCGGTGGTGAACTGGTCGTAGAACTCGTCCTGGTTCGCGGTCAGCTGGGCGGCCATTTTCGCGGCGGCCGACTTCTCCAGCGGACCGTCCGGGTTGTCCCCGGTCTTGAGCAGGTACGGCGGGACGGCCGAGGCGAACACGACGCTGCGGATGCGGTCGCTGCCGAACTTCGACAGGTACCGGGCGACCTCACCGCCGCCCATCGAGAACCCGACGAGGGTGACGTCGGTCAGATCCAGTCCCTCGAGGATGGACTGCAGGTCCTCGGACAGGGTGTCGTAGGTGTAACCGGTCAACGGCTTGTCGCTGCGCCCGAAGCCACGACGGTCGTACGTGACGACCCGGTAGCCCGCGTCGGCGAACGCCGGGACCTGATCCTTCCAGGCCTCGCCGGACAGCGGCCAGCCGTGGATCAGAACGACCGGACGGCCGCTGCCGCCGGTGTCGTCGACGTGCAGGTTGGTGTCCTTGAACAGGCCGTGGTGAGCGGTGATCTCGGTCATCGAGCACTTCCTTCCGTCTTCGTCTCGGACCGGCTCACCGAGCCGGCCGCGGCCGGCTCCTGGAGCCCCGCCGTCCGGGTGGTTCGACGCCACCCCAGCCCTGGATGGGTACCCACCCGCGCGGTCGCCATCGCCATCGGCACCCACCGTCCGGCGCGAGCGATCAGCTCCTCGGGGTCGAGCTGACGGTGGGACCACCCGCCCCCGCGGTGAGCAGCGCCTCGATGCGGGCCAGCCGCTCCGTCAGCGCCTGGACGTCGGCCTGCGTCGCAGACTGGTCCTGTGTGCGGAGGTCGAGGACCAGCTGCCCGCTCGGCTCGACGACGCCGGACCACACCTGGTCGACCGATTCCCCGTTCTGCACCCGCACGGCGTGCTCCAGTTCCGCTGGGCGCATGCCCAGCCGGCGTAACGCGTTCCGGTCCAATCGGCCGTCGGTGATGACTGGCGTGGCCCGGCCCTCGACGAGGCTGCGGACGAAGGGGCTGCGGTAGGCGAGCCGGTCGACGATCTGGTCGACCGTCACCAGCGTGACGGCGCCGATGGCCCCACCCAGCAGCGAATTGTCGTCACCGATGATCGCGTTCTGCACCACGTTCGACAGCAGGAAGATCACGACGAAATCCATGGTATTCATGCTCTGGATCGCCGACTTCCCGATCACCCGGAAGATCAACACGATCAGTGCATAGACCAGAACGGTGCGGACGACTTTCTCCAGCACGGGGATCTGGATGGTCATCAGGTCCTGCCACATACCGGCTCCCGCGGGGACGGGGCCGGGGGTTCGGCCCGCTGCCGATGATGCTCCTGGTGCTGGCTGACCAGCCGGGGCGGGAGGACCGGTCGGGCCGGTCCTGGACGTTGTCGTGGACTGTCGGCCAACACTTGCGATCGTCACTATCGATAGTTATGGTTTCGAGTATGCGAGTGGGCCGGTTGAGCGAGCGGACGGGCGTGCCGATCGCGACGATCAAGTACTACCTGCGGACCGGTCTGCTGCACGCCGGCCTGCCGACCAGCCGGACGCAGACCGAGTACGACGAGTCGCACGTCCGCCGCCTGACTCTGGTGCGGGCACTGTTGGACATCGGCGGCCTGTCGATCGCCCACGCCACAGAAGTCATCGCGGCGATGGACGACGAGTCGACCTCGGTCAATGAGGTGCTCAGCGCTGCTCAACGTTCGGTGTCCGGCTTCGTCGCCGCGGCGACCGCGGTCGACCGGCAGTCCGCCGAGCTAGCGCTCGACGAGCTGGTCCTCCGGCAGGGCTGGCAGGTCTCGGCCGGCAATCCCGGCCGGGCCGCGGCAGTCGACGTCCTGGCCACGTTCCAGCACCTGGACGGCACCGATTACAGCGATCTGGTGCGCGCCGCGGCGATGGCGGCGGACGTCGTCGCCGAGGCGGATCTGCAGCTGGTCCGCGACTCGGACGGCGAACGCGACCAGATGGTCGAGACAGTCGTGACCGGGACGGTTCTCGGTGACGCTCTGATCCTCGCCCTCCGACGGATGGCCCAGGAGCACCACGCGCGCAAACAGTACCCCCAGCTCTGACAGCACGGTCCGTCGCCGGGACGACCCGGCCGGAATCCCGCCCCCCGGTCACACCAGGAGCGCCCGATGATCAGACTGACCGAAAGCCCTCCCCGCCAACGGATCCCGAGCGCACCGCTGCCCTGGCACCGACCACTGCTGGCCCTGACCGCGGCGATGGCGATCTGCGCCCTGATCGCGGTCGGCGGACTGGTGGCGGACGGCCGCACGCTCACCGGTCAGCCCATCTGGGCCAAGCCGTTGAAGTTCGCTGTGTCGATCGCCATCTACGCCCTGACCTGGTCATGGTTGCTGCGGCAGCTCACCCGGTTCCAGCGGACTGCTTGGTGGATGGGCACTCTCGCTGCACTCATGCTGGGTGTCGAGATGGTGGTGATCGTGGCCGCCGTGCTCCGAGGCACCACCAGTCACTTCAACGTGTCCACCGGTCTGGACGCCACGCTGTGGGCGGTGATGGGCGCCGCGATCGTCGTCGCCTGGGTGGCGACCCTCGTCCTGTCGCTGTTCCTGTTGGCCAGCCCGGGCCCGGACCGCGCCCGCAACCTGGCCATCCGCTCCGGTGCCCTCATCTCGATCCTGGGCATGGCGGTCGCCTTCCTGATGGTGCTGCCGACGGCGGCCCAGTTGCAGGCCCCGGCGGGTGCCATCGGCGCCCACTCCGTCGGGGTGCCGGACGACGGAGCCGGCCTGCCGATCGTCGGGTGGAGCACCGAGGGTGGCGACCTGCGCATCGCCCACTTCCTGGGAATGCATGCCTTGCAGATCATTCCGCTGGCCCTCCTGGTCTGTGAACTGCTGAGCCGCCGGGTTCCGGTGCTGCGCCAGGTCGACGTCCGCGCCCGACTCGTCGTCGTCACCGCAACGGTCCTCACCGCGACCACCGCGTTGCTGACCTGGCAGGCCCTGCGCGGCCAGTCGATCATCCGCCCCGATGTGCTCACCTGGTTGGCCGGCGCCGCGATCGGAGTCGTCGCGATCGCCGGCGTGGGGTGGTCGCTTCGAGCCCACTCGACGACGGCACCGTTGTCGGAGCGGCAGCAGCCGACTCCTGGTCAGTCGCCTCGATGAGACGTCGCGGAGGGCGGACCCGGCCCTGGGAGATGACCACGCCGGCGACGACGACCAGCGCACCGACCGGCTGGTTCCAGGTGGCGTCCTCACCCAGGACGACGACCCCGAGAAGGACACCGACCAGCGGGGTGAGGTAGGTGACCGCGGCGGCGTTGGTGGCCCCCCAGCGTCGGACGATCGCCGTGTTCCACACGTAGGCCAGCCCGGTACCCGTCACGCCCAGGAGGGCGATGGCACCCACGACACGAGGGGTGAGAAGCGGAGCCGGCTCCATGACGATCGGAGTCGCCAACAACATGATCAGAGCACCCAGCAGGACTTGTGCCGTGGCAACGCTCAGCGCGGGAAGCTGACGGCCGGAGCCGAAGCGCCGTAGGTAGACGAACCCGAGTCCGTAGCTCGCGGTGGCACCGAGGCAACCCACCTGGCCGGCCAGCTCTCCGCCGGTCGACCGGTCCCATATCCCGACGACGACCATCACTCCGGCGAAACCCAGCAGCAGGCCGGTGAGACGTTCGCGGGACAGACGTTCCTGCGACAGCGCCACCAGGCCGACAAGCATGGTCATCAGCGGCGTGGTCGCGTTGATCACGCTGGCCATCCCTGATGAGACATGCTGCTCGGCCCACGCGAACAGTGAGAACGGCACCACACACAGCAGGAGAGCGACCACCACGAGGTGCCCCCACAACCCGAGGTCCCGCGGCAACGGTGTCCGGGTCGCTGCCGAAATCGCCAATAAGGCAGCGGCTCCCGTCACCAATCGACCCCACACCACCTGCTCGGGCGTCAGCCCCTCCAGGCCGATCTTGATCAGCAGGAAGCTCGACCCCCACGTCGCCGCCAGGGCAACAAACATCGCCACTGTGCTCCACGATCGCTGCGATGACGCTGTCGGCACGGACATCTCCAGGGAATGCGCGAGGGTATGAACGCACTGCAGACGCCCCAGCCACCTGCTGTGTGAGCCCGCTGTCCCGAAAATCAGAGCCGTGGCAGCCAGCGGGTCGGGGCGGCGGGGGGCTGTGCGTGCTCGGGCCACAGGGTGACGATCCTGCTGCGGGCGGCGTCCAGTTCGGCGGCGGTGATGGTGGTCCGGGTGGCCGCGAGGTGATGGTGGGGCCAGGCGGTGACGAGGGTGAGGTCGCCTCGCTCCGGGGCGGGGGTCAGGAAGTAGGACACCGTGGACACCCGACCGGAGTGCTGAGTACCGCCGCCTTGGAAGGTCAACCGGGGTTCAGTCGAGTCCGAGAATGGGCCGGGCGGGCCACTGGGTCGCGCGTCGGCGTTGTCGGCTCGCCGGCCGTCCGCGTAGACCACACCGAACAGGAACGGCGGTGCCGGGTCTCTTCCGGGGAGGGGCACGGGCGGGCCGGCGAGTTGGACGCCGTCGCGGTCGCCGCCGCGGCGGGCGACGGCTCGAATGGACAGCTCGAGCCCAGCAGTGGACAGCATCGCCAGGGGCAGGGTGACGACGACATCGTCGCTGCGAGCCAGAACCAGGTTCACCGCGAGCGCGACCGGCAGCTCCTGCGACAGGGGTACATCGACCGGCGGTTGGGCCGCGAGGTGCTGGGCACGTATCGCCGCCAGCCGCCTACGCGCCTCTCCGTCGTCCGGTCGACCGGGCCGATCTGCGGGGGTCACCGGGTCAGTGTGCCGGTGGGCGGTCGCTTCAGCAGGTCAGACTTGTTGGAGAACGGTAGATCCCGCGCGGTAGATGCGTCGAGATCGGGCGTGTACTCGGTCCATGGCCTGAGTGGTTCCGGGGCGCCCGAGAGGGTGGCGACCACGGGAGGAACGGCTTCCCCGTGATGGTCGGCCGGTGAATGTCCGGCGCTGGTCGGTCCCGGCTCATGCAGGGTCAGGCGATGGGCGGGGATCGGGTACGGGACATAGACGAAGCCGGTTCCGTTGTCGATCAGGTCGCTGTCGGGGACGTCCTCGACAGCCCAGACGTCGACCGGGCCGCCGGTGTTGTTGATGCGGACGAAGAAAAGGACCGTCGAGTAGTCGGAGACCAGGAAGACGCCGGCGACTTCGGGGGCCCGACTGCCGGCGATCCCCGGTGCATCACGCATGTACGTCCAGTCCAAGCCGTGCCGCTCGATCGACGCACGATTGACCGACGAGCTGACGTGAAACATGCCGGACACCCCGCAAGGCTAAGACCTCAGGTCGACCGAATCGGGCATCCTTGTCTATGCCGACCGAAGCGGACTCGCCCCGCCCCGTACCGAAGCTGCCTGACCGCACCAAGGCGTTGAAGGCGTGGCTACAGGCCAACGGACTTGGCAGCATGACCGAGGCCGGGTTCGCTCCCCTGGCGCTCTACACGCTCGCGGCGCGGCGCCAAAATCTTCCGCCGATGCCCAACGACGTGCTGTTCGACTGGAGCCTGCTGCTCGACGAAGCCGTCATCCACGGTCGGCAGTCAGCGACCGCATTCGTCGGCGAAGCCCGCAAAGCCGGTATCCACGACGAGCGGATTCGCCGAGCCCTTCAAGTCGATGACGACGTCGACCTGGACGAGCACGCCGCCCAGCTCCGTGCCGACGCCCGGGGCTACGCGATTCGACGAGGTGAGTCGGGCAGATGGATGCCGCAGTCCGACCTGCCACCACCCCCATGGACACGCGCTCCCGCGCAAGGCCAGCCGCGCTGGCGCTTCTCCGTGCACATGGAGTTCAACCCCGTTGTGGATCAAGGGCGGCGCCGGGCGGCACGGTGCGAACATTCGGCAACTCGACATGCTCCCCCTTGGCGGAGAACTGATCAGTGACCTGCTGGCGTGGGCCGAGGAATGGCACCGCGCCGGCGAAGGAGAAACCACCCCAGAACAGGACAAACGATGGATCGAGCAGGGCCGCGCGCTGACAGACCGCGTCCGAACCGCTCTCGGCGAGGGCTTCGATGTCACCTACCGGTACGACCAGGACTCCCCGCCTTCGACGGACGCCGGACCAACGAGCTGACGACCGGCCCTCAGCTGAGATTCGCTGTCGCGGACACCTCAGATAAGTCGTCCACGACACGACGCTGGCAGCCGTTGACACCTCGTCGACGACGTCATGGATACCCCGTTGACGACCCCACATAACGGAAGAGCGGAAAACCCCAACAGAGGCCACCCCCGGGCAGCAGCTTCCTCCGCCGCTCTTGGCCGGTCATCGCCCGGGCAGTCTGGTACGTCGTCCTCGTCGTTGTCGTCCTCGCTCTGCATAACAGCGGGAAGATCCCGAACCGCTAGCCGGTGATTGCCCGTCTCGTATGACGTTGGTCTACCAAGACACCAAGTGGTGCCGATAGCGCTCGGGTCAGTCCCGACCTTGGCGCCGTCCCCCGCAGCGTCGTCTCAAAGACGCGGGTTGGTCGGACACAGCGCCGGACGAACGATCTGAGACACGGGTGAGCTGGGCCAACAGCCCGCCGCCGCAGGTGTCTCGGAAACGATCACACCTCGCCGAGGCCTGGGCAGAACTTTCAGGTTGTCGATTCCTGGCCGTCACGGCGAGTACCCAGCTCTTGCGCTCGATATAAGGCCAAGTCCATCATGCCAACGGCATGAACGATTGCCCAGGCCAGCCATTGAGCGGAGGGCGTGAACCTCGCAGTCACAGACTGCGTTTGTTCTGGTTCGGATACTATCTCCATTTTCAGAACGGTTGATTGGGCCCATCGCCGTCCGTGCGCCATTGCCGAGCAGAGGCGCCAACAGTTCTCGATCTCCCACCACCACGCTCGGCCGGGAACGATCTGGATCTCTTTATCGACATCCTTCATAATCTCGACGTAGGTCAGCTTGTTCTTAGCAGGGTTGAACTGGAGCGCCTCGAGCAGCCTCTTCGGCGCGGTCGTGGGTGGGCTACCTTCTGGTTGCGGAAGGTTCGGGTTGCGTTCCATCTGGTGGTGGACGTACGTCTCGTGGTCTTTCGCCTCGTGATGGGCTACACGTAGGGCGCGAAGCCGCCGGGTCACGGCGTCGGCCGGGAAGGCCAACCAACACGCGGTGGCAGCGCTTTCAACTGCTCCGCGCAGCAAGGAGAACATGGCGTAGGGAGGAGCCATCTGCTCCTCCTGAAAGATATTCAGTCGCAGGGACTCGATATGGTCCGCCGCGACGTCGATCCGCGACGTAATGCGGTGCGATATCTGCTCCGGGCTGGTGGCGAGGTCGTCTGCAAACAGGTCGGTGCCTGAGTGAGGAAAATGTCCACCCATCAGCGCTTGTTCGGCTGACCGAACTTCCGGCGAGTACAGAAGCCACTGGCCCAGCATTTCTAAGCATTGTTCCTCAGTTAACCATGCCGGGCAAGCTGGTACCGGTCTTTTGCGCTCTGTCATCCGCAGTGCCCCTTCCGTGGCCGCTACCGATCTTTCCCTGCCACTCCAAATAGGAGCATCGCGTTCGTTCACGTTGGGTCAGTTGGGCGCAGCGTTTACGAATCATCTAGGAAGTCAAGCTTTTGTCCTGACTTGATCGGCTCGGTCAGCTCCAACTGATAGACCGCACCGAGGTGGCCCCGGACCGTGATGGCGACCAGGCCAACGCTGATCTTGCAACGTCCGCCCACCTCGACATTGGCCATCTTGACCATGGTGTCAGCCGCTTCGATGACCCATCCCCAAAGCCAGGCCTACGCACCTCGCCCGCACGCCACGGTGTATGCGTCGGCACGAAGCACATGAACATCGGCGGTCGATAGGACACGATCGGGTTGCTCAACCTATGACCGGTTTCGACCCGGAATGTTGATCTTGGTCGTTGGTGTCCTCGCTGGTCCGAGGGTCCGATGTCGCCCGCTCAGATCTATCGAGCGGCATATCGCTGTGACAGTTTGTTAT
The DNA here is from genome assembly GCF_005298075.1 of Nakamurella flava. NCBI lineage: Bacteria > Bacillati > Actinomycetota > Actinomycetes > Nakamurellales > Nakamurellaceae > Nakamurella > Nakamurella flava. The sequence goes on along the minus strand of NZ_SZZH01000006.1, from coordinate 336,462 downwards.
CTCGACTGCGTAACGTCCCGCGACGATTTCTTGCATTCGGGTAACGATCCCTCTGCCTACGGTATCTATCCATTGGTTCAGTTGTCGCTGTGGCATGGCTATGCCCCGATTGTGCGAGGCTGTCATAGCTCGTTCACATGCTCGTTTGGCCTACAGGGTGGGATCTGGGTCTTCGAGTTGACACCTTCCTTCTTCGGGGGATCACCATGTCTGCTGCCCTGCTTCGCCATGCCCGAAATCAGGCCGCTCTGCGCTGCGGCGGCGGCTGGCGCGGTAGGGGTCGGCGGCTGATCGCCGGGATCGTGGCGGTGGTGTTGGTGGTGTTCGGGGTGCAGGTCGCCGCGGCGCCCACCGGTGCTCCGGCGGCGGCGGACCCGACGGGTACGGGCGGTCAGTTCGTTCCAATCCCGCAGGCCACGCTGGTCAACAACACCTCCGGAGTCGGGTTCAGCGGTGATCTGACCGCGACGCCGCGGGTGATCACGGTGAACGGGGCCGCGGGTCTGCCGACCAGCAATGTGGCCGCGATCGTGGCCACGGTGTCGATCATCAACCCGAGCTCGTCCAACGGGTGGATCTCGGCGGAGGCCAACACCGGCGGCTCGGCGGCGGCGGCGCAGACCCTGCTGAACTTCGAGGAGGTCGACGGCGCCTCCAACACCGTGGTCATCGAGAACGGTGACGACGGCAAGATCAAGTTGTGGGCGGCCGGGGCGACGATCCCGAACATCCAGATCGACGTGCAGGGCTACTTCACCACCGGTAATGGCGCGCCCGCCCCCGGCGGGTACGTCTCCGGCCTGGCCGATCTCGGAACCGTGGGTCCGTTGTCGTCCGGGCAGACCTCCAGCCCCATCCAGGCCACCGGTGTCGGGCAGATCCCCATCACCGCGACCGCGATCTACGCCAACCTCGAGGTCGACTCGACTGCCTCGACTGGTCCGGGTGAGTTCGTGGCGTTCCCGTCGGCGGCGACCACCCCGCCGCCGACGACGATCCGGTACGAGTTCCCAAAGAAGGTCTCGATCGGCACGATCATCGACCTGGACGCGCAGGGCAAGTTCTCCATCAAGATGACCAACGCCAACCCGTCGGTGCCGATCAAGGTCAACGTGCTCGGCTACTTCGACGGTCAACCGTCCAACCCGGCGTGGACCCCGCTGGGCTACCGGCTGCTGCAGACCAATTCGACTAACAAGGTGGCCGCCGGAACGACCCGTGACGTGCAGGTCGCCGGTGCCCAGGGCGTCCCGGCCGACATCTGTAACGCCGCCGGTGTCGTGTTCCACGTGATGGCCGACTCGGCCTCCGCTCCGGACGGGTCAGTCACGGTGTGGCCGTCGGATGAGTCGACGCCGACCGCGGCGTCGATGAACTTCTCCGCCGACGCGATCACCTCCAACACGGTGATCACCCGGGTTGGGTGCACCGACGGCAAGATCAAGGTCCGCAACAACTCGACGTCCGGGTCGATCAACGTGATCGTCGACGCCCAGAGCTATTTCACTAACAGCAACGTCGTCGGCCCGGCGTCCGGGTCCGCGGTCGAGCAGTCCGGGTCCCGCGGCTCGCAGCAGCCGTCCTCTCGGTCGATCAACGACCGCACCCAGGTCGAGGTCAACCCGACCAACGGCAACCTGCTGGTCACCCAACAGCTCCTCGGCCTCAAGGGCGTCGGTCCGGCCGTAGGGATCGGGGTCCGCTACAACTCGTTCAACGACTTCCGGCCGACCCTGAACATGGGCCTGTTCGAGACCCAGCTGTACCGCAACTCCGACGGCTCCATGCGCTACACCGACGGCAAGGGCACCGCATTCAAGTTCGTCGAGACCGGGTCTACCGGGGTGTTCAACGTGCCCAACGACATCAACGCCCATCTCACGCGCACCGTCAACGGTTCCCCGAACTGGGAGACCAGCCCCGGCGCGACCTATGAGCTGGTGTTCCACCCGGCCCAGGTCAAGAACGTCTACATCTCCGACGGTGCGAACCTGCAGCTGGTCCGCACCGAGGACGTCACCGGCCAGAACAAGATCACCTACACCTACGCCGGCGGCAAGCTCACCAAGATCACCGACACCCAGGGGCGGGTCGTGAACTTCGGGTACTCGGCTTCGCCGAACCCGACCCAGCCCACGACCATCACCGACACCTCGCTGAACCGGACCATCACCTTGGTCTACGGCGGCCCCAAGGGCGCGTTGACCAAGGTCACCGACGCCACCGGCCAGCAGACGACCTGGGCCTACAACTCGGCCAACCGGCTCGGTTCGATCACCGACGGCTCCGGCCGGCGCACCGACTTCGCCTACGGCACCGGCAGCAAGGTGACCTCGACCGTGTTCGGCGCCAACGACACCGCGGTGTCCGGCACCTGGACGTGGGCCTACCCCTCGTCCACCCAGACCACGGTGACCGACTCGAACAACAACACGACCACCTACACCTACGTCACCGCGACCAAGCAGGTCGAGGACGTCAAGGACGCCCTGAACCACTCGACGGGCAGCGTGTGGGCCGCCCACGGAGAGCTGACCAAGCGGACCAGCGCTCTGAACGACGCCACGAACATGGAGTTCGCGACCTCGACGTACAACCTGACCAAGGTCACCTCCCCGACCGGCGGCAGCGGCGGCACCGGCGCGGCGGGGCGGACCGTGGAGTACACCTACCCGACGGCGATCGGGGGCGGCGCCACCGCCGACTACCGGCCCACCAGCGTCAAGGACGCCGAGGGCAACAAGTCGACCCTGACCTACAACTCGTGGGGCCAGACCGCCAGCGAGGTCCGCGGCGCCCCGGCCGGCGGAGGCGCCGGCGCCCTGGGCACCTGGAGCTACAAGTACCAGGGCGGTTCCGGAGCGACCGCCGCCTCGTGCGGCGGCAAGTCCGGGCAGCTGTGCTCGGTGACCGACGGCAAGGGCAACGTCACCAGCTACAGCTACAACACCGCCGGCAACGTCACCACGATCACCTACCCCTCGCCGCTGGGCGCGCACACGTTCACCTACGACGCCGCCGGCCGTAAGACCAGCGAGGTCGACGGCAAGGGCACCACCACCTGGACCTGCTACGACGCCAACGACCGCATCCGGCAGGTGTCCACCACCTCCAGCAACTGCGGCGCCGCGTCCGGGGTCACCCAGGGCTATGACGCCGCCGGGAACATGACCAGCCGTACCGGCGCCGCCGGCACCGCCACCATCACCTACGACGCCCAGAACCGGCCCCTGACCAAGACCGAGGCCAGTGCGGCCTGGCTCAACAGCTACGCCACCTACGACCGGGTCGGTAACCAGCTGACCAGCGCCGACGGCGGCAACGGGTCCCTGGACGTCATCACCTACCGGTACGACGCCGCGAACCGGCTGACCTCCCTGGCCGAGCCCGGCGGGTCCTGCCCGGCCACCCCGTCGTTCCCGAACTCCACCAAGTGCATCGGGTTCTCCTACGACAACGCCAACCGGCGCACCGAGAACAAGTTCCCCACCGGCGGCAAGAACACCTACACCTGGGACACCAGCAGCCGGCTCACCGCCGTCACCGGCCTGAACCCCTCCGGCGGCACCCTGGTCAAACGCGCCTACACCTACACCACCGGCACCAACACCGACACCGGTCTGGTGCAGACCATCAAGGACCAGAACAACAACACCACCACCTACACCTACGACAGCGCCAACCAGCTCAAGACCGCCACCGTCAAGAACAGCAGCGGCGTCACCACCGGCACCGGCACCTGGGTCTTCGATCTCAACGGCAACCGCACCCAGCAGGCCATCACCGGCAGCAGCCTGGGCACCGCGGCGACCACCAACTACGGCTACAACGCCGCCGACCAGCTCTGCTGGTCCGGCACCGGCACCAGCAGCTCGTGCACCGCACCGTCCGGGGCCACCACCTACACCTACGACGGCCAGGGCAACCAGACCAGCGGCGGCAACAGCTACAACGGGTTCGACCAGCTCACCGGCACCACCAGCGGCGGAACCGCGTCCCTGACCTACGCCGGCGTCAGCAACAACGAACGCACCCAGGCCGGCGGCACCGGCTTCACAACCAACCTGGCCAGCGGACAGGTCGGACAACGCACCACCAGCAGCAGCGGCGAAAAGTACATCCGCGAACCCAACGGCACCCTCGTCGCCTGGCACAACGACCCCGGCGCCAGCTTCTACTACACCCTGGACAACCTGAACTCCGTCCTGCTGGTCACCAACTCCTCCGGCGCCAGCGCCGCCGCCTACACCTACGACCCGTACGGCAACACCCTGTCCGCCACCGGCTCCGAAGCCACCAACAACCCATGGCGATACACCAGCGCCTACCTCGACCCCACCGGCCTGTACAAGATGGGCGCCCGCTACTACAACCCCAATACCGGCCGCTTCACTCAACCTGACCCCTCCGGCCAGGAAGCCAACCGCTACGCCTACGCCGGCAACAACCCCGTCACCTATAGCGACCCAAGCGGCCTGGACTTTGCAGACTTTCTGGGAGTCGCCAGTGACGCCATCGGCATGGTCGGGAGTTTCTTCCCCGGCTGGTGGGGTATCGGAGCCGGTATTGTCGCTGGCGCTCTGGGTGCCGCCTCGGACGTCATGAAGGGCAAATCATCTGACGAAGTCCTTGGTGGGATCGCAACAGACGTCACCGTGGGCGTCCTGGGTGGGGCCCTTGGCAAATCTGTCGCGGGAGCCTATGACTCGGCGCAAGCCGGATGGGGAGCATCAGCAGCCTACGGCGTTGCTACCACCTCGGCTCAGGTGGGCGAGGATTACTGTTCCGAGAACGCCTGCTAGTTGGAAGCAAGGGGGCCGCCCGGCTCGCTGGTTCCCCTTGCTTGGTAGCATGTTGCATTCACTAGAACCCGAGGAGACCAATGACGCCTACCAGCGAGTATGACGAAGAGGGTTTCCGAAAGGCCAAGATAGCGATTTCAATTCTAGGTTTCGTGTGTGCTATCGCACTGACTACCCTAGGAATCACTCAAGGGTACGGAGTAGTGGCAAGTACCGCATTTGGACTACTCATACTACTATTCATACCGATCTTCTTCTACACAGGAAAGTGGTGGTACAAAAAGCGATCCTAGAGGGGGCAATACCTCCGACAGTCAACCAGCGGCGCCTGGCGCTGGAAGGATCTGATGGACATCGCGTGCCAGCTTTATCCTCATAGTTACCGCTACCGATCGAGGCGTCCGATAGACTTGAGAGGCTGCCGATGCACGAAGTGCCTGGTGGACTCTCAACTGAACAGTCAGCCCTCTTGGAGATCGAGTCCTACTACCGGGCGTTCCATGAACTCTACGAGGCAGAGCGCCCTCTTAGGGTCTTACCGGCTAGCTCTTTCGGCGACGACCTCAAGCTAATGAGGCATCCGACACCACCTTACTGGTGCAATGTTCATTTGGCCGCTGCCAGAGACCATATGCAAGTACTGCGTCGGCTAACAGGGCAGCCACCGGGAGGGTTAGCCGAATGGCCATCTCACTCGGCTTGGACGCTCACACGGGTTGTCATCGAGGCGGCGGCATACGCGATCTGGATTGCGTCTCCCGATTCTCAGAAGGAGCGCTTCGCCCGCGCGTTTCAAATGTGGAACAGGGATGCAATTGATGAGATCACTGCAATCGAACTTACCTATTCTGCTCGTAAACGACAGCGCCTGGGTCTGAGCCTGCGACAAGCGCATAGCGCCAGGCTTACCGAAAAGCTCGAACTATTACCATGGGCAATGAGTCGTGAGCAGATCGTGAACGGCCCTGCCGCCGTTGAATGCATCAAGGTAGCGGCTCGAGAATCGAGATGCGCAAAGCCGGACAGCGCTGTCATCTTGTGGCGTGTTGCCAGTGGTCACGCTCACGCTCGATCCTGGGCTCACCTAAATTCTGCGGAATTCGAGTCCCTTGAAGAGACCGAGACGGGCACATTAGTTCGAGGAACCGTTAACGTTCTGACCATCTGCCCGTCCATTGCATTAGCCTTGGGCTTGCTGCAGTACGCTGACTGGCTGGTCGCCAAACGAAGTGGGTATTCAACACGATTCGAAGCGTCAATTGACTTAACTGTCAAATAGTACTGAGTGAGTAGATGTCACTCGCCTACAAATTTTTTCAATAGCGCCACGGACTTACGTTCGAGTTCGACTGCGGCAGCGTCAAGGTCATCGAGAACGACGGTCAGCGGCGCGAGAGCGGCTGCGGTGGCGTTCCGTACGGCGGCCGCCCTGGCTGAGTCGAGCGGTTCCAGCCGCACGCGCGGGGGCGGGGCCGCAGGCGGCGGGGTCGGTGATTCGCCGGCTGGTGGTGGGTGGTGCCGGTGGTTGCGGGGCTCGTCGTTGCGGGCGAGGCGGGACACGGTCCGACGGGTGATCGGGGCGGGTTGCAGGTCGAGTTGGCCCCAGGGATTGGCGGCGGGCAGCAGCGGTAGGGCGCCGTCGGTGATGGTGACGGGTTGTCGGCAACGGTGCGGGCTGTCGGCGGTGAGCGGTGCGGCGCGGTGGACGGTGCGAGCGACCCGGACGGTGGCGCTGGTGGCGGCGAGCTGCAGGGCGTCGATCCACAGAGCCAGGGCGCAGGGCCGGCATCGCACGGGGCTTGTCCCGACTGGCAGCTCGACGACGTCGTTCCCGCTGTGGACGCTGGCGCCGGCGGGCGTGAAGTAGATGTCGCCGACGGTCAGTTCGGCGATGGCCCGGTAGGTCAGGGCGGTGTCGGCCAGGACGAGTAGGGCGCGGTCGCGGCGGCCGAACCAGCCTTGCGTCCACCCGTGGATCGGGAGGGCGGTCAGGAGCTGGTCGACGTGCCCGGGCGGGAGCGGGATCCGCGGGTCGGGCCGCCGGGCCCGTCCGCGCAGGACGTCCAGGATCTCGGGGGTGCGGGGCGGGGCGGGGTGGCCGGCGTGGGTGTGGGCGGTGGTGATGGCCCGGACCCGCAGGGCCTGGGTCGCCGGGGCGGCCGGGCAATCGTGCAGGAACGCCAGCACCGTGCTCGAGCCGGCGGGGAGCGGGGTGTGGCCGGTGGTGGTGCACCAGTCGACGAACAGCTCCCACGCCGCCCGGTACGCCGGCGACATCTTGACGGGCTGCTCCCCCACCGGCGCCGGCGGTGGCGGGGTGCTGGTCATAGGTCGAGTTGTTGGACGATGTTGCCGACCAGGGGGGAGTGTTCGCGGCGGTAGGTCTCCAGTTGGGCGGGGTTGCGGTGCCCGGTCTGCCGCATGATCGCGGCGGGGTCTCCGCCGGCCCGGAACCCTTCGGTGATGAACCCCGACCGTAGGGAGTGCCCGCCGAGCAGGGCGATCTTCTCCGGGGGCCAGCCGGCGGCCGCGGCGCGGCGGGCGATGACCTGGTTGACCGCGTCCCCGCCCATCGCGCGGGGGTAGAGGCGGCCGGTGCGGTGCACCACCCGGAACACCGGCGCGGTCGGGTCGGCCGGGGTGGGGAGGGGGTCGCGGCACACGTGCCCGTCACCGGGCACGGGGCGGATCTGCCGGCGCAGGACCGGCATGAGCGCGAGGCGTTGCCCGTCCCGGCCGTCCGGGGTCGGGGTGGCGGTGTCGGCGGCGTGCACGAGCTGCACCCACCGGGTCACGGCGCAGGGCGTGCAGGTGGCGAGGTTGCGGCCGCGGGGGGCGGCCTTGACCTGGCCGCGGCCTTCCTGGTCGGTCTTGGATCGGCGCAGCAGCACGTGCAGGCCGTCGTCGCCGTGCAGGGTCAGGTCCCCGAGGGTCAGGGTGGTGAGTTCGCTGCGGCGGGCGGCCAGGGTGAACCCGAGCAGCATCAGGGCGGCGTCGCGGCGGGCGGCGACCCCGGCCGGCCACCCCCCGAACGACTGGCCGATGGGGCCGAGTAGGGCCCGCAGGTCGGTCAGTAGCAGCGGGTCCCGCCGGGACGGGCGGGTGCCGTGTTGGCGTTTGATGCCGCCCAGGGTGCGGCGGACCAGCTCGCTGCGCCGGGCCCGGGGTGGCCAGCGGCCCGGTGGATCTGGTTGATCGAGGCCACCCACCGGATCAGGGTGGCGGTCTTGTACCGGGGCCGGCCGGACTCGTCGACTTCGGCGGCGGCCGCGGTCAGGTACCCGGCGACCACCGCCGGCAACGCCGGCAACGCCACATACCCCTGCTCGCCGGCCCAGGCCGCGAACCGGGCCCAGTCCCGCCGGTAGGCCTCCTGCGTCGCCGCCGCGGTCGACCCGGCCACCGCGGCCAGGACCTGCTCCCACAGCTCCGGGCGCACCTCACCCCGGCCCTCGTCGCCGACCGCCGGCTCGAATGGTCGAGTGGGGAGAAGTGTCACGGTGACAGCACCCGCCCGGCCGATGACCCGGCGACCGATCGCGGCGGCCCCGGTCGATGGACGGAGACACCCCCGGACCGCACGCACAGCTCCGATCGCCGCGTGCGGCGGCGGGAAACCGGGGCCGGGGTCATGGTCTGGACGGTACCCGAGTCCGAATCTCTGGGTCACATAATGTTCAATTACGCGACCCAGAGATCACTCTCCGCGCATACTGGTTTCATGACCGAAATAAGTTCGGCAATAGTTGATGAGGTGGCTATTCAAGTTCCGAGACCCGAGCGGTCACCCACCGGCCCGCAACGCCGATCGCTGCGCAGTCGCGTCAAGGCCGTCGTCGACACTGCCGACCCGGTAGGCCTGCTCGAGATGGGCTGTCCCACCGACGAATACGATAATGAGATCGACGACTTCGTCGAAATGCTCGGTCGTACTGACAGCCTCACCCCGCTCACGGCGGGCGACGTCATCGCGGTGTGGGAGAAGTGGTTCTATCCCGGCGTCGCCGGAACAGACCCTGCGGAGGCGGACGACCTCGCTCGGCAGCTCAATGTCGTGCGGTACGCCTGATCAGAGCGGCAGCAACCGTGTCGGGCTCGGCAGACTGAGCACCTCGTCACGTCGACGCAGATCCCCGGTCGCCAGATCGACCTCGATGACCGTGATGGTGTGGTCGTCCTGGTTGGCGACGTAGAGCAGGTCCCCGACCAGCGTCATGTCGCGGGGATTGGCTCCGCCCGTGGGGATTTCGTCCACCGCGGCAAGCCGATCCCCGTCCACCCGCCACGACGAGACGGTGTCCGGGCCGCGGTTGGCGAGCAGCACGAAACGGCCATCGGCCATGGCCAGGATGGCACTCGGACCGTACTGCTCACCCGCCGCCGAACCCGGATGCCGATCCAGCACCGTCACCGCACCGGTGCTGAGATCGACCCTGGCCAGGGCGATCTCGCCCGCCAGCTCACCGGCGACGGCCAGCCGGTCACCGGGCAGCGACACCACATGTCGGGGTCCGAAACCAGCCGGCACGGCCGACCGCTGCACCTCGGTGAGCGCACCGGTGGCACCGTCGAGCCGGTGAGCGAAAATGGCGTCCACACCCAGATCCACGGCCAGCAGCAACGTCTCGCTGAGAAAATGGATCATGTGGACGTGCGGGCCGGCCTGCCGATCGACATTCGGGCCACTGCCGGTGTGCTCGACCAGCGCGGTCCGCGCGCCGATGCCGTCCGCCGTCAGCGCGTGGACGGACAGGCTGCCCGAGCCGTAGTTCGCACTCACCACCCACCGCCCCGACGGGTCGACTGCCAGATGGCAGGGAAACTCGCCACCGGTCGAACCGGTCGAGACCACATCCGCCCCAACAACTCCCGCCACCGACACGGCGAACACCACGCCGTCCGGGACCTCACTGACCGCCAGTGCGAGACCCTCCGGGCCGGCCACCAGGTAGGTCGGCGACGCGACAACCCCGGCGACCGCCGGCTGCTCGACCGTCCACCGACCCGACGCCGGATCGTGGGACGCGACGGTCAGGCCGACGCCCTCGCCACCGTCGCCGTCGGTGTAACAGCCGACCAGGAACCGGGTCACGGGACGATCGAGACCATCTTGCCGGGCACCACGACGACCTTGCGGGGCGTCGCACCGGCCAGCAGTTCGACGATCTTCGGGTCGGCCAGCGCGGCCGCCTCGATGACCGCGGCCGGCGCGTCGGCGGCCACCGTGATCCGCGATCGGACCTTGCCCTTGACCTGGATCGGGTACTCGACGGCGTCCTCGACCAGTTCGGCCGGGTCGGCCTCCGGGAACGGGCCGTGGGCCAGCGATCCGGAATGCCCCAGCCGCGACCACATCTCCTCGGCGATGTGCGGGGCCAGCGGCGCCGTCATCAGCACCAGGGCCTCGGCCACCGACCGCGGCACCGGCGAAGACGACTTCGTCAGGTGGTTGGTCAGCATGTACAGCTTGGCGATGGCGGTGTTGTAGCCCATCGCGGCGTAGTCGGTCCGGACGCCGTCGATGGTGCGGTGCAGGATCTTCCGCGTCTCCGCGTCCGGTTCGACATCCGCGACGACGACCTCACCGGTCTGCTCGGACACCACCAGCCGCCACAACCGCTGCAGATAGCGCTGCGACCCGACCGCGTCCTTGGTCTGCCAGGGCCGGGACACGTCCATCGGGCCCATGCCCATCTCGTACAGCCGGAACGTGTCCGCCCCGAAGCGATCGCACATCTCGTCGGGCGTCACCACGTTGTTCAGCGACTTGCCCATCTTCCCGTACTCACGCCTGACCGGCCGGCCCTCGTAGGTGAACACGGGATCGCCGTCAGCACCGGGGGTCTCGACGACCTGGTCGGCCGGGACGTACACGCCGCGCTCGTCGGTGTACGCGTACGCCTGCACGTAACCCTGATTGAACAGCCGCCGGAACGGCTCCTCGCTGGACACGTGGCCCAGGTCGAACAGCACCTTGTGCCAGAACCGGGAGTACAGCAGGTGCAGCACCGCGTGCTCGACCCCGCCGACGTAGAGGTCGACGCCACCCGGGTCACCCAGGCGGGCCGGGTCCGGGCCCATCCAGTACCGCTCGACCTCGGGGTCGCAGAACGTCTGCGTGTTGGTCGGATCCAGGTACCGCAGCTCGTACCAGCAGGACCCGGCCCACTGCGGCATGACGTTCAGCTCACGCCGGTACGTCTGGACACCGTCGCCCAGGTCCAGCTCGACGGTGGACCACTCGGTCGCCCGGGCCAGCGGCGGCACCGGCTCGGAGGTCGCGTCCTGCGGGTCGAAGGACTGCGGCGAGTAGTCGGCCACCTCCGGCAGTTCCAGCGGCAGCAGCTCGTCGGGCAGCGCATGGGCCACGCCGTCGGCGTCGTAGACGATCGGGAACGGCTCGCCCCAGTAGCGCTGCCGGGAGAACAGCCAGTCCCGCAGCTTGTACTGCTTCTGCGCGCGGCCGAAGCCCTTCGCGACCAGCCACTCGATCATGGCCGCCTTGGCCTGCGCCACGCTCAGCCCGTCCAGCGAGATCTCGCTGTTGGCGCTGTTGATCGCCGGCCCGTCACCGATGAACGGCTCGTCGTCCGGATGGTCGGCCGGCGGCTGCACGGTGCGGATGATCGGCAGCCCGAACGGGGTGGCGAACTCCCAGTCGCGGGTGTCCTGCGCGGGGACGGCCATGATCGCGCCGGTGCCGTAGCCCATCAGCACGTAGTCGGCGACAAAGACCGGCAGCCGGCCACCGGTGGCCGGGTTGACGGCGAACGCCCCGGTGAAGACGCCGGTCTTGGTCTTGTTCTCCTGCCGATCCAGGTCGGACTTGCGGGACGCGGCCAGCCGGTAGTCCGCCACGGCGTCGGCCGGAGTCGCCGCGCCGCCGGTCCACCGTTCGTCGGTGCCCTCCGGCCATTGCGCGGCGGTGATCGCGTCGACCAGCGGGTGCTCGGGGGCCAGCACGGCGTAGGTCGCGCCGAACAGGGTGTCCGGGCGGGTGGTGTAGACCTCGAAGCTCTCCTCGGTCCCGGCCACCGGGAACGTCACGGCGGCACCGTAGGAGCGGCCGATCCAGTTGCGCTGCATCGACTTCACCGACTCCGGCCAGTCCAACCGGTCCAGGTCGTCCAGCAGCCGGTCGCCGTAGGCGGTGATCCGCATCATCCACTGACGCAGGTTCCGCCGGAACACCGGGAAGTTGCCGATCTCGCTGTGGCCGTCGGCGGTGACCTCCTCGTTGGACAGCACCGTCCCCAGGCCCGGGCACCAGTTCACCGGCGCTTCGTCGACGTAGGCCAGCCGGTGGTCGGAGACGACCTTGCCCTGCTCGACCTTGCTCAGCTCGGACCAGCGCCGGCCGTCCGGGGTCGGCCGGCCGCCGGACTCGAACTCGACGACCAGCTCGGCGATCGGCCGCGCCCGACCCGCCGACTCGTCGTACCAGGCGTTGAACAGCTGCAGGAAGATCCACTGCGTCCACCGGAAGAACTCCGGATCGGTGGTGGCCACGCTGCGCCGCTGGTCGTGGGCGAAGCCCAGCTTGTACAGCTGCTCACGGTAGCGGGCGATGTTGGCCGCGGTCGTCGTCGCCGGGTGGGTGCCGGTGCGGACGGCGTACTGCTCGGCCGGCAGACCGAACGCGTCGTAACCGATGGTGTGCAGCACGTTTCGGCCGGTCATCCGCAGGTAGCGGCCCATGACGTCGGTGCCGATGTAGCCCAGCGGGTGCCCGACGTGCAGGCCCTGCCCGGACGGGTACGGGAACATGTCCAGCAGGTAGGTCTTGTCGGCCGGGACCTCGGCCGGGCTCACCGGGGCCAGCGGGCCGCTCGGGTTCGGCGCCTCGAAGGTGTGGTGGTCGGCCCAGTACTGCTGCCAGCGGCTCTCGATCTGCCCGGCCAGCTCCGGGGTGTACCGGAACGGGGGCGCGTCGCCCACGCCTCCCGAGATCTCCACCGTCGCATCCGTCACGCTGTTCGACACCGTTCTCGACTCTCCTCGCACTGCTGTCTGCAAACTCAGTCGGCCTGTCCGTCTGCCTGAACCCCGGGCACAAAAAAACCCTCCTGAGGCTCAGGAGGGATCGCCGCGCCGACCGGCGGCCACCCCGGAGGGCGACCAGCTCCTGGTGATCAGCGCGGCCCGGCAAGAAGCAGTACCGCTGACATGCGCCGATGGTACCGCCGGGAGGGGACGTCGGTGTCCGTACTGACTCGACCGCCCAGCCGCCGACACGACGACGACGATCACCGCATCCCGGTCACGCGGTCCGGTCGTTCCATTCAGGGGGTACCTGCGCCCCCGCCGGCAACGGGGTGTGAAAGGTGCGGATGAGCATCGCCAGCGACGAGTAGTAGCCGGCCAACAGCACGACCTCGACGGCTCGACGGTCACCCAGCGCGGTCCGCGCCTCGGACCAGAGCCCGTCCGACACCGCGGTGGTCGCCAGCAGCTCGCGGGTCAAGGCACTGGCCACGTCCGCCGCCGGGTCGGCCAGCCCCCGCTCCCCGGCCGCGATCCGGTTGAGGTCCTCGGGGTCCAGGCTGCCGTCCTCGACCGCCGACCGGGCGTGGGCGTACCACTCGTAGTCCGCGCGCCAATGGGTCGCGACGGACAGGATCACCGCCTCGGTCACCGCGCTCGACAACCGGGTCGACCGACGCAGCTCGGATCCCACCTGCTGGACCGCGCGGCTCAGTGGCGGGGTGTACGGCAGGCAGGCGAACGGGCCCTGCAGTCTCCCGTCGGGGTCGGCGACCTGCACACCCGGCAGCGCCCTCGCCCGGGAGGCGACGATCGCCGCCGCCAGGTCGGCCGCTTCCGGGGAGGGTGGGTCGAGGGGGTCGAGTCGCACGGGGGGCCTTCCTGGTCGTCGGTGGTGGGTCCGGCTTCGTCCCGCTCGCCGGTCGATCGCGACGCAGCGGAGCGGCGAGGGTCCGGGGGCCCGCGGCTACCATCACAGGGTGTCCGCTCCGTTCCTGCTCACCATCCCGCTCGCCGTCGTGCTGATCGGTCTGGGCCTGCTGTGCGCGGTGACCGCCCGAGCCGGCTGGATCGGCACCCTGCGCCGGGAGGGTCGCCTGGGCGTCCACACCCCGGCCGCGCTGGCCAGTGAGGACGCGTTCGCCACCGCGAACCGGGTCGCCGCCCCCGTGGTCGCCGGCGCCGCCGTCGTCAGCCTCGTGCTCGGCGTGCTGATCCTGGCGCTACAACCCCCCACGCTGACCGCCATCGTGATGGCCGTACTCGGCGTCATCGGCACCCTCGGCCTCCTGGTCGCCGGCGGCACCCTCGGCGAGAAGGCCGCCCGCACCGTCCCGATCCCGGCGCGCCGTCCGACCGCCGGGGCCAGCTGCGGCGGGTGCGACTGCAGCGGCGGCGGCTGCGCCATCAGCAAGCTTCCCCGCACCACTCATCAGGCCTGATCAGGACGGACTCAGTTCCGGGTGACGTCCTGCGGGTGGTAGGCCAACCAGGCCAACGGGAAACCCTGCCGCTTCAGCACCCGGAACCACAGATCGACCCGCGGCCCGGCCAGCACGTCGTCCGGCAGGCCCGGCAGGACGACCCAGGCCCCCTCCGCCACCTCACCGGCCAGCTGGTCGGGGCTCCACCCGGCCCGGCCCGCGTACACGCGGGCCCCGCGCAACGACGGGGACAGCTCTGCCGGGTCGGCGTCCAGATTGACCAGCACGACCGGCCCCGTCACCCCGATCACCCCGTCCAGCCGACGCGGGTCCACCCCGGTCCGGCACACGCCGACGCACATGGCCGCGTTCGTCTGCACCGGCCCGCCGACGTAGAGCGCCTGCGGCTTGATGACGTGCGGCGCCCATTCGGGCAGCACGTTGTGCACGGCCGTCTCACTCGGCCGATTAAGGACCAGACCGACCGTGCCGTCCTCGCCGTGCGCCACCAGGTAGACGACGGTGCGACGGAAGTTGGGGTCACCCAGTTCCGGGGTCGCCACCAGGAGCGCACCCGGGCGCAGCGCGCTGTTGCCCGCCCCACCGGGCTCGAACCCCTCGTGCGCAGTCATCGCCGCATATTGTGCCCGGCCCTCGACCGGTGGAAAGCGTCCTGGGGCGAGCATGCGGCCGCGGGCCACGCGTACCGTTTGATCTCGTGACCGAGTCGCCCCGTCCCCGCAGCTCCGGGACCGGCCGTGCGCACCCGGGAACCGCCACCACCACAGTGGCGGCGGCGGGAGCCGACGGAGCGGTACCCGGCCCCAGCGGAACCGACACCCCCGGCTTTGACGGGGGCAACCCGCACCACCGGCCGCACGGTCCGCGCCCCGTCGTGGCCACCCTGCCGGACCCCGGGTCGGCCGGCACCGATCGACCCTCCGTCAAGGGACTGCGTGACCTGTGGCGGGTGCGGTCGCTGCGCCGCCTGGTCCTGGTCCGCCTGCTGAGCTCGTTCGGTGACGGCGCCTTCCAGGGCGCGCTGGCCGTCATCATCCTGTTCAGCCCCGAACGACAGACCGAACCGGCCGCCATCGCCGCCGGGTTCGCCGTCCTGCTGCTGCCGTACTCGCTGGTCGGGCCGTTCGCCGGAGCGTTGCTCGACCGGTGGAGCCGACGGCAGGTCATCGTCTGGGCGACCGTCCTACGGGCCGTCCTCGTGCTCCTCGCGGCCGCTCAGGTGTGGGGCAACTGGCCCAGCCCGGTGCTGTTCGGCACCGCCCTGCTCATCATGGGCGTCGGCCGCTTCGTCGGATCCGGCCTCTCGGCATCCATGCCGCACACCGTCGCCCGCGACTCCCTGGTCGGCGCGAACGCACTTGCCACTACCGTCGGGGCGGTGGCCACCGCCATCGGCGGCGGGTACGCGATCGCCCTGCGCAGCGCCCTCGGCGGGTCGGTCAGCGACGCCGCCTTCATCACCGCCACCGTCGCCGTGTTCTACGGCCTGGCCGCCCTGCTGGCCACCCGGTACCGGCGCACCGCCCTCGGACCGGACGAGACCGACGAGCCGGCCGAGCCGTTGCGCGCCGTGCTGCTGGGCTTCACCAGCGGGCTGCGGCACATCGTCCAGCGGCCGACCGTCGGCCTGGCCGTGGTCGTCGTGATGATCGTCCGGTTCGGGTTCGGCCTGTGCACGATGGTCGTGCTGCTGTTGTTCCAGCACTACTTCACCGAGAGCCAGGGCGTGCTGCGGACCGGGCCGTCCGGCATCGCCGAGGTCCTCGGGTTCGGTGCGCTCGGGGTGTTCCTCGGCGCCGTCGTCACCGCCCCGACCGTCCGCAAGCTCGGCCGCACCCGCTGGGTCGCGATCATGCTCAGCGTCTGCGCGATCGTCGCCGCCGCCGCCGGCAGCCAGTTCACCCTGATCTCCACCCTGATCGCGGCGTTCGTGGTCGGGTTCGCCTACCAGTCCAGCAAGGTCTGCATGGACTCCGTCGTCCAGCAGGACAGCGACGACGCCTACGTCGGCCGCGTCTTCGCGCTCTACGACACCCTCAACAACGTGTGCTACGTCGGCGCCTTCGCGCTCGGCGTAGTGCTCGTGCCCTACAACGGGCACGGCTATGCGCCGGTGTTCCTGGTCGGTGGGCTGTTCCTGATCACCGGGATCGGCTACGGCGTCATGATGAGCAGGCTGCGGCGGACACCGTCGTCGACCGCCGCGGCGGTCTGAGGCCTCACCGACCCGCTCCGACCGGGAGGTCGGACAGCATGCCGCTATCCCTCCGCCCCACGCCGGTCAAGGGGTGGGCCCCGTTGCCATCCTCATCGGCCGAATGGTCACACCATCCGAGCCGCCCGCGGTCCATGGCGTGATCGGCCCGACCACGGTCCGGTCATGACGTCGGCGAACCTTCACTCAACCGCCCGGTGGTGGTCGGGATGCCGGCGAGGATGCAATGGACTGGTCCCGTTCGGCTCCGATGCGCAGTCGTGCTGCGTCGGCGGTGCCGCCTCACGTTCGGCTCCCGTGATCACCCAGCACTGCGGTGGCACGAGTCGGCGACCTTCCAGGAGCCCTGGTGACCCGCAGTCCGTTGCACGGCAGCCGTGCCCGCCGCATTGTCAGCGTTGCCCTGACCGCCGGTCTGGTGGTGGCCGGCCTGGGTGCCGGCACCGCCGCTGCGCCCTCGATCTCCCCGGCCGACGCCGCGGTCCCCGCGGCGACCGCGACCACCTCGGTCGTCACGGTCAAGACGGGCGGCGACCGGACCGGCGTCTCCGGAGTGACACCGCTGCCGGGCGTGCAGCTCGGACTGTTCTCCGCCGTGACGTCGTCCGACCCGGTCAATCCCACGTGGGCCGTGTGCACCGCTGACGCCGCCGGCGACTGCTCGTTCACGGTGCCCGACACACAGACCGGTGGAGCCAACGTCAACGCCCGCTTCTTCGTGAAGCAGATCAGCGCGCCGTCGGGCTGGTACGCCAACGGGGTGGTCCGGACCCAGACCTCTTCCGGCCAAACACCGGTGGCGACGCCCTACGCCTTCCAGACTCCGCAGATGGTCGCCGGAACCGTCTACCGGTCCGGAACCGGCGCCAGCACCACCAACGCCGGGTTCATGAGCGATCCGACCAATCGGAACACCACTCCCCTCGCCTCGGGTGGCGTGTGGCAGCAATCCCGGATCAACCCCGGCCTCGCCGGCTGCGGGCTGTCGGTCGCTTTGATCCTGGACGTGTCGGGCTCGGTCGGGGCCAACCTGCCGGATCTGCAGGGAGCCGGCCGGGCATTGGTCAACTCTCTGGTCGGCACTCCGTCCGACGTCAGCCTGTACACGTTCTCCAACAACTCACCGGCCAACACGACCGGCAACCAGAACCGGCCGCGGACGGCGGTGTCCACCCAGGCCGGCGCCGACGCGGTCAACGGCTGGATCAGCGGGACCACCGTCGGCGGGGGTACGAACTGGGACCGGGGCCTGGCCCAGGTCGCGGAGAACGAGCATCACTACGACATCGCCATGATGATCACCGACGGCAATCCGACCTTCTACGGTCTGCCCCCCAACCCGACGTGGTATCCGAACAATCCCGAGTACGCGCAGGGCCCGGGATCGGCGACCCGGGCGCGGGAGTTCGAGAACGGGGTGTTCTCGGCGAACGCGCTGAAGGCGGAAGGCACCCGTGTGGTGGCCGTCGGTGTCGGCCCCGGCATCACCTCGGCGGCCGAGAATCTTGCCGCCATCTCCGGCCGGACCGTCAACTCGGACTATTACCTGACCAGCGATTACGCCGCGGCCGGCGCCGCACTCCGCGCCCAGGCTCTGAGCAAGTGCAAGGGTTCGGTGTCGGTCGTCTCCCAGCTGATCCCGGCCGGGGGCACCGCCGCGAACGCCACCGTCCAGCCGGGCTGGATCTTCGGGGCCGCGGTTCCCGAGGACGCGACGGTCACCCCGGGCACGGGGACGACTGACGACACCGGCGGGACCACCTTCACCGTCGGCGCCGCCCCGGGATCGGCCAACACCCCGGTGACGATCACCGACCAGGTCCCCGCCGGCGCCACCGTCGTGCAACAGAACGGGGCCAACGCCGCCTGTCGCGACCTGTCCACCGGCGCTGCGGTGTCGGTCACCAACCAGGGCGCCACCGGATTCCAGGTCGACACCCTGTCCACCAGCTCGATCGGCTGCACCGTTCTGCATCAGGCCGGCAGCGCCACCGCGACCACCGTGACCGCCCCCGCATCGACCCGGGTCGCCCAGCCGATCACCGTCTCCGCCGCGGTGACGCCGATCGGTACCGGATCGGTGCGATTCGCCGCCACGGCCACGTCGGGTCCATCCACCGGGTCGACGGTCGCGATCGGGACCGCCATGGTGGCCGCCGACGGAACGGCGGCGCTGTCCTGGACTCCACCGGGTCTGGGTGCGTACGACGTGACCGCGACCTACCTCGGCGACAGCACGCATCTGGCCTCGACCTCACCGGTCGCCTCGGTCTCCGTCCTGGCCCAACCCGGTTCGCTGGTCGTGTCCGAGTTCCGCCAGTCGGGCCCCGGCGGCGCCACCGACGGCTATGTCGTGCTGACCAACACCGGAACCAGCCCGATCCCCCTCGTCGGCTACCAGATCGTCACCGGCAGCGGGACCACCGTCCCACTGGCCGCAGCGTCCGGCACCGTCGCTCCGGGCCGCTCCCACCTGGTCGCCGCCGCGGGATACTCCCTGACCAGCACGACCCCGGCGGACACGACGGTGCCGTCACTGGGCTCGGGTGGGTTGAAGGTCGTCGCACCGGACCCCGCGACCACCGCGACCGATGCCGTCGGACCGCTCACCGGTCCGCACAGCGGCACCGCTCTCCCCGCCCTCGCCGGCTCCCCCACACAGCAGTACGCCTGGGTTCGTCTCAGGTCGGGTGGCAACGGACTGCAGAACACCGGCGACAACGTGGCCGACTTCGCGCTGGTGTCCAGCGCCGGCGGTCCGGTCGGCGGGGTGCCCTCGATGATCGGGGCGCCCTCTCCGATCGGCGATGACAGCCCGGCTCCCACCCGAGCGGCACCGTCGACCCTGCTGGCCGGGGCCGCCGATGTCGCGGCATCACCCAATCGCATCGTCACCCGGACCCCGGGTGGGGCGACCACCCTCACCGTCAACCGGGTCGTCACCAATCGCTCGGCTGTGCCGATCACCGCGATGCGGGTCCGACTGACGTCGATCAGCGAGGCCAACGGCATCCCGCGGCCGGGCGTGACGCGTCCGGCATCTCTGGTCGTTGCCCCTCCGTCGAGTCCCACGACCACCTTCGACGTCGGGGGCCAGGCGGTGACCGTGCAGAACCTGAGCCCGACCGCCCCGGTGCTGTCCACCGGCGGTCTGAACACCACGTACTCGGTTCCGTTGCCGAACGGCCGGCTGGACCCCGGCCAATCCGTACCGGTGTCCTTCACCTTCCTGGTGCAGTCCGGTGGGACGTTCTGGTTCTCCTACGTCACGGAGGTGTCCTGACCCTCCTGGATCGGAGCTGTGGGTCCGTCGGGGGAGGGCACAACCTTTGACGTGGTGGTCTGACGTCACCACGAAGCGTCGTCGGCGCTCCCCGACTGCCAACAGGCTGAGTGGCCGCAGATAGGGAATTCTGCCCACCATGGATGTCATCGGCCTGTCGCGGTTCCAGTTCGCCTCGACCAGCATCTTCCACTTCTTCTTCGTCTCGCTCACCGTCGGGCTCGCCTTCATGATCGCGATCATGGAGACGCTCTCCTACGCGAAGAAGGAGCAGCGCTACGAGAACATGACCAACTTCTTCGGTCACCTGTTCTTGATCAACTTCGCGGTCGGTGTGGTGACCGGCATCGTCCAGGAGTTCCAGTTCGGCATGAACTGGAGCGAGTACTCGCGCTTCGTGGGCAACATCTTCGGGGTGCCGTTGGCCCTCGAGGTGCTGATGGCGTTCTTCCTGGAGAGCACGTTCATCGCGCTCTGGTGGTTCGGCAAGGACCGGCTGCCGCACTGGGTCCGGCTCGCGAGCATCTGGCTGGTCGCCATCGGCACCCAGGTCAGCGCGTTCTGGATCATCGTCGCCAACGCCTGGATGCAGCGCCCGGTCGGCTACCGCATCGAGAACGGTCAGGCCATCCTGACGAGCTTCTCCGACGTCGTCTTCAACCCCAAGGCCTGGATCTACTTCTTCCACGTCCAGGGCAGTGCCTGGACCGTGGCCGCGTTCCTCGTGCTGTGCGTGGCCGCCTACCACCTGCTGCGCCGGCACCACGTCGAGATCTTCGGGCCCGCCCTCAAGCTCGGGCTGGTGGTCGGCGCCGTCGGCACCCTGTTCTCCGCGCTCAGCGGCCACACCGCCGCGCAGACCGCGCGCGAGGACCAGCCGATGAAGTTCGCGGCCATGGAGGCCCAGTGGGAGGACTCCGAGGCCCCCGCACCCTGGTCGGCCATCGCGGTGATCGACCAGGAGGGGCAGCGGAACACCTTCAACATCGAGATCCCGTTCCTGGGGTCGGTGCTGGCCGACAACTCCCTGAACTCGTCCTACGAGGGCATGATCCGGCTGCAGGAGGAGTACCAGCAGCAGTACGGCCCCGGCGACTACATCCCGCCCGTCGCCCCCGTCTACTACTCGTTCCGGCTCATGGTCGGCATCGGGATGGTGCTGCTGGCCACCGCCTTCGGCGGCCTGGCCCTGTGGTGGTGGGGCCGCAAGGGGCGCAAGGACCGGTTGCTGACCAACCGGCTGTTCCTGCGCTGGCTGGTGTGGATCGTGCCGTTGCCCTGGCTGGCCAACTTCTTCGGCTGGATCACCACCGAGATGGGCCGGCAGCCGTTCATGGTCTACGGCCTGCTGCGGGTCGACCAGGGCGTCAGTCCGAACAGCTTCACCGAGGTGCTGGTCGGCCTCATCGGACTGTGGGCGATCTACCTGGCCCTCATCGGCCTCGACATCTACCTGCTGTCGGTCACCGCCCGGGCCGGCATCGACCACAAGCCGTCCGCCGAGATCGTCGCCGCCCCGGCCCCCAGCTACAGCGAGGGCCCCAGCGACTCCGACCGGAGCGGGAGCCTCTGATCATGACCCTGGTCAACCTCTGGTTCTGGCTGATCGCCGTCTGCTTCACCCTCTACTTCTTCCTGGAGGGCTTCGACTTCGGTGTCGACCTGCTGCGCCCGCTGCTGGCCCGCACCGAGGCCGAAGAACGGGCCCTGACCGGCACCATCGGCCCGTTCTGGGACGGCAACGAGGTGTGGGTCATCGCCGCGGCCGGCGTCATGTTCTCCACGTTCCCCGTCTGGTACGGCGCGCTGTTCAGCGGCATGTACCCGATCTTCGTGGCCATCCTGCTGGCCCTGCTGCTGCGCGGGGTCGCCTTCGAGTACCGCAACCAGGTCGACAAGCAGGTCTGGCGCAACGCCTGGGACTGGGCGTCGTTCTTCGGCAGCCTCGTGCCCTCGTTCCTGTGGGGCGTCGTCATGGCCAAGCTCATCGAGGGCCTGGCCCTGGACGGCGACCGGCGCGCCGTCGGCGGGCTGGGCGACAACTTCTCGCTCTTCTCGGTGGTCGGCGGGCTCGGCACGCTGCTGCTGTTCATGCTGCACGGCGCGACGTTCCTGCTGCTCCGGCTGCACACCGACACCGTGCTGTACGTCCGTGCCCGCAAGGCCGCCCTGCTCTGGGGCGCGCTGGCCACCGTCGCCATCCTGGCCTTCGTCTGGCTCGGCTACGTCGGCAAGGGCCTGTTCACCTCGTTCGGCGTGCTGCCCTGGGTCTTCCCGGTCATCTCCGCCGTCACCCTGGCCAGCATCTGGTTGGCGCTGACCCGGCACTGGGACCGGATGGCGTTCGCGATGAGCGGCGCGACGATCGTCTTCTCGACGATCACCATCTTCATCTCGCTGTTCACCCGCCAGCAGGTGCTGCCGTCCACCCTCGACCCGGCGTTCAGCCTGACCATCGACGGGTCGGCCAGCGAGCACTACACACTGGTCCTGATGACCTGGGTCGGCGGGATCTTCCTGCCGCTGATCATCGGGTACCAGATCTGGAACTACTACGTCTTCCGCGAGCGCATCCGACCGCACGAGGGCGGCCTGGACCACGGCTACTGACCGTCGGCATCCCCGGCGGCACCGGCCGCCGGGGTGATCCCCTGCTCGCGAGCCCAGGCCAGCAGTTCGGCCTCGGCGACGTCCCGATCGAGCGGGCCCCGTTCCAGCCGCAGCTCCTTGAGGAACTTCCAGGCCTTGCCGACCAGCGGCCCGGCGGGGATGCCCAGCAGTTCCATGATCGCGTTGCCGTCCAGATCGGGACGGACCCGCGCGAGGTCCTCGGCCGCGGCGATCTCGCCGATCCGCCGTTCCAGGTCGTCGTAGGAGCGCTGCAACGCCCGCCGCCGGTGCGGGTTGCGGGTCGTGCAGTCGGCGCGCACCAGTTTGTGCAGACGGGAGAGCAGATCACCGGCGTCCGTCACGTAGCGACGGACGGCCGAATCCGTCCACGCCCCGGTCCCGTATCCGTGGAACCGCAGGTGCAGGAACGTCAGCTGGGCGACGTCGTCGATCATCGACTTCGGCATCCGCAGGGCCCGCAGCCGCTTGCGGACCAGCTTGGCCCCGACCACCTCGTGATGGTGGAAGCTGACGCCCTGTCCCGGCTCGAAACGGCGGGTCGCCGGCTTGCCGATGTCGTGCAGCAGCGCCGCCCACCGCAGCGTCAGGTCCGGGCCGTCCTCCTCCTGGGCGATGGCCTGGTCCAGCACGGTCAGCGAATGCTCGTAGACGTCCTTGTGCTGCAGGTGCTCGTCCCGTTCCAGCCGCAGCGCCGGCAGCTCGGGCAATACGTGATCGGCCAGCCCGGTCTGCGTCAACAACGCCAGACCGGCCCGCGGATGCGCCCCCAGCAGCAGCTTGTTCAGCTCGGCCCCGACCCGCTCCGCGGTGATGCGGGTGATCTGATCGGCCATGGCCGTCATCGCCGCGACGACCCGGGGCGCCGGGGTGAAGCCGAGCTGGGAGACGAAACGGGCGGCCCGCAGCATCCGCAGGGGGTCGTCGTGGAACGACTGCTCCGGAGTGCCCGGAGTGTCCAGCACCTTGGTCGCCAACTGGTCGAGCCCGCCGAACGGGTCGGCGAACTTGTGCCCGGGCACCGACACTGCCATCGCGTTGACCGAGAAGTCCCGCCGCCCGAGATCGCCCTCCAGGGTGTCGCCGAACGTCACCACCGGGTTGCGGGTGTCACCGTCGTAGACGTCGGACCGGAACGTGGTGATCTCCAGGCGCAGCCCGCCCCGGTTCACGCCCACGGTCCCGAACGTCACCCCGGTCTCCCACGTCGAGTGGGCCCAGCCCTCGACCAGCTCGAGCACCCGCTCCGGGCGGGCGTCGGTGGTGAAGTCGAGGTCGTCGCCGAGCCGGCCCAGCAGGGCGTCCCGCACCGAGCCGCCGACCAGGTGGAGTTCGTGCCCGGCGGCGGTGAACCGCTGGCCCAGCTCGTCGGCCACCGGCGCCACCCGCATCAGCCCGGCCACCGCGGCCTGCTGCAACGCGTCGAGCCGGTGGGGACGGGCGCCGGCCGGGGAAGGACCGGTCGCGGGAGGAGTCGGGTCAACGGGGGACGGCACGTCGCGCGAGTCTACGGGCCGGCAGCTCGCCGGCCCCCCGAATTGCCGTCGCAGTGACCTGGGCGGGCGACCGTCCTCCCCGGTCACGGGGACCTGCCGCACTACCATCGCAGGATGCCCGCCGACCGTGAGCCGACCCCGACGCCGATCCGGCGTCGGCGGGCCGCGGACGAGACGTCCGCCGGCGGGCTGGTCGTCCGCACCGCGAACGGAGCAGCGGCGGCCGCCCTCATCGGCCGGCTCGACCGGCGCGGGCGTCTGCGCTGGTCCCTGCCCAAGGGACACATCGAGGCCGGGGAGACCACCGAGCAGGCCGCCGTCCGCGAGGTCGCCGAGGAGACCGGGATCTGTGGGCGGATCACCGCGAGTCTCGGCAGCGTCGACTACACGTTCGTCGCCGCCG
Organism: Nakamurella flava; assembly: GCF_005298075.1. Taxonomy (NCBI): domain Bacteria; kingdom Bacillati; phylum Actinomycetota; class Actinomycetes; order Nakamurellales; family Nakamurellaceae; genus Nakamurella; species Nakamurella flava. The sequence goes on along the minus strand of NZ_SZZH01000006.1, from coordinate 312,207 downwards.
GACGGCTCGTCCACAAACGCGTCCACCACTTCCTCCTCGAGGCCGTCGACGGCGAGCTGTCCGACGACGACATCGAGGTGACCGAGGTCGCCTGGGTCCCGCTCGCGGACCTCGACGCCCGGCTCGCCTACGCCGGGGAGAGACGACTGGCCCGCCGGGCCGTCGAGCTGCTGGCAGCAACGGCGTGATCCGAGGTCGCGGCGCCCTGCGTCGCGCGGCCCGGGCGGCCATCCTGCTGATGGTCGCGGCGCTGCTGCTGATCGCCGCCGGTGGACCGGCCCTGGCCGCCGGATCGCTGACCCGCACCGCGCCCGAGGACGACTACGCCGGCCGGCTCGCGTTCACCGTCGACTCCGTCGACCCCGTCCTGGTCACCACGGCCGGTCCCACCTCGGTCACCGTCACCGGGTCGGTCACCAACACCGGGTCCGAGGCCATCACCGACCTCATCTACCGCTTCCAGCGGGGCACCGCCGTCGACTCGACCGCCGCCCTGGAACGCGAACTGAGCGAACCCGGTGAACCCACCGCGGCCGTGCCGCCGCGGTTCAGCTCGCTGCTGGGTCGGCTCGACCCCGGGCAGTCGGCGCCGTTCACCGCCACCGTGCCGCTCAGCGGCACCGGGGGTATCGGGGTGCAGAGCGCCGGCGTCTACCCCCTGCTGCTCAACGTCAACGGCGACGTGGCCCTGGAGTCCGGTCCGCTGGCCGCCCGGGTCGGGGAACTGCACCTGGTCCTGCCCGTCCTCGGGGTCCCCGGGTCGTCGAGCAGCACTCCGAGCGAGCCGACGGTCGGCGCGCTCGGGGTGGGGATGCTGTGGCCGTTCGTCGACACCCCGCACCTGGGGGTCGGCGGGGTCTTCCGCAACGACGACCTGGCCACCGCGATCGCCCCCGGTGGTCGCCTCGCCGTGCTGCTCGAGGGCCTGCGGGGCAGTACGGCCGAGCAACTGCCGGCCGGGGCGATCACCCTGGTGCTCGACCCCCAGCTGCTCGACGAGCTGGACCGGATGAGCGGCGGCTACGAGGTGCTGACCGGGCCGCAGCAGCCGCTCGCCCTGACCCCCTCCGGATCGTCCGGGACCCCGACCAGCAGTGTCCCGGCCAGCTCGTCGGCGAGCCCGACGACGTCCGGTTCGGCCGCGCCGGCCACGACGACCGGAGCGGCGACGCCCGGCACCGGCACGACCGCGGTCGGCGCCGACGGCAACCAGGTCACCACCGGCGCGGGCAGCGCGGACGCCCGGCGGTACCTGGAGGGGTTGCGAACAGTCGTCCAGCGGTTCCCGACCCTGCTGCTGCCACTGGCCGACCCCGACACCGTCGCCCTGACCCGGAGCGGCCTGACCGCCGACATCCCGGGCGCCGTCACCGCCGGCCAGGCCGTCGCCGAGCGGGTCCTGGGAACCGATCTGGCGGCCCGTCTCACCACGACCACCGCCTTCCCGGCGCAGGGCCTGCTGGACGACGCCACCGCCACCTTCCTGGGGCAGGCCGGTTTCACCGGCACGATCCTCGCCGCCGCCGGGGTGAGCGGCGCCGATGACGGATCGCAGCCCGATGCCGTGGTCGTCACGACGGACGGCGGCGCCGACACCGGCCTGCGCGCGGCGCTGGCGCAGAGCGGCGGTCTCGGCGATCTGGCGGTGCTCGCCGGCCAGGAATCGGGCAACAACTGGTCGGTGCGCGTCAACGCGCTGACCGGACTGCTCTACCAGCAGATCCGGGACGAGAGCACGACCAGCTCGGGCCGCACGCCAGCGACCGCGATCATCGTGCCCAACCGCCAGTGGTCGCCCAGCCTGGCGTCGATTCAGCGACTGCAGGACGTGCTCGTCACCCTCGGCCAGGGCGGCCTGATCAGCGGCGTCGACCTCGGGACCACCCTGGGGCGCGCCACCACGTCTGCGACGCTGCAGTACCCGGAGTCGGCGCGCAACGCCGAACTGGACGCCGGCTACCTCGACGCCGTCCGCACCGCGCAGGCCGAAGTGGCGCAGCTACGGGCCTCGTTCGCGGCGCAGACCCAACCCCAGGACCCGGCCCCGGTGCTGGACGCCCTCGACCAGGCCCTGCTCACCGCGGGATCGACGGCCTACCGGAGCCGCCCGACGGGTGGACGAGCGAACCTCGACACCGTCCGGGCGACCCTGGACGAGGTGCACAGCGGGGTGCGGATCGCCACGACGAACGCAACCTACACACTGGCCTCGTCGTCCTCCCCCCTGTTGGTGACCGTGCAGAACACGTTGCCGTACGACGTCACCGTCACCGTGCGGATCGTCGGCGGCGAGTACGTGGGTCTGGACGCCACCGACCCGGAACCGCAGGTCGTGCCGGCCGGGCGGTCGGTGCCCTTCCGGATCGCCACCGAGGTCAGCCGGTCCGGTCAGTTCCAGGTCTCGGCCCAGGTCGTCGGCGCGGACGGCGCGGTCTGGGGGCAGACCGTGCCACTCTCGGTGCAATCGTCGGCGTTCGGGGCGGTCACCGTGGTGATCATCGCGGTCGCCGGGGCGGTGCTGCTGATCATGGTCGTGCTGCGGGTCCGGCAGCGCCTGCAGGCCCGGCGGGCCCGGATCGCCGCGGAGGCCGCCGGCGAACCACCAGTGACGGACGAGGACGGCGGCGACCGGGAGCCGGACCGGACACCAGGATGACCGGGCCCGCACAGCGGCCGACAGGGACGGAAGAGCAGTGAGCGGAGGGCCAGTGAGCGACGGACGAGGCGAGCACCGCCCCCTCCGCGGAGCCGTCGCATCCCCGGACCCGACGCCGCCGCCGGACCCGGGACTGCTCGCCGAGGAGACCGTCACCGCCGGGGTGGTCGGCGCGGAGGTACCCGCGCAGATCGCCGCGGCCGACCGCACCAGCCCCGACGACATCTCCGGGATGAAGACGGCCCGCACCGGCGGGGTCATCCGCGCCGGCCTGGTGATGGCCATCGCCACCCTGGTCAGCCGGGTCACCGGTTTCGGCGCCAAGGTCGTCCTCATCGCCGTGCTCGGCTTCGGCGTCGCCAACGACGCCTACACCTTGTCCAACACGCTGCCCAACATCGTCTTCGAGCTGCTGATCGGCGGCGTCCTGACGTCGGTGGCGATCCCGCTGCTGTCCCGGGCCCGCAGCGACCCGGACGGCGGGGAGCTGTACACGCAGCGGCTGATGACCGCGGCCTTCGTGGGCCTCATCGCCGCCACCGGGCTGGCCATTGCCGCCGCGCCGCTCCTGACCCGTCTCTACCTGGGCGGCGACACCGTCGTCGACATCGACCTGGCCAACCACCTGGCCGTGCTGCTGCTGCCGCAGATCCTGTTCTACGGGTTGGCCGCGCTGTTCGGGGCCATCCTGAACACCAAGGAGAAGTTCGGCGTCCCGGCCTGGGCGCCGGTGGTCAACAACGTCATTGTCATCGCGGTCGGCATCGGCTTCGTCGTCACCTGGCCGCCGAACGGGGGCGACGCACTCTCCGGGCTCACCACCGCCCAGGTGCTGTTCCTGGGCCTGGGCACCACGGCCGGCATCGTCGTGCAGGCGCTGGTGATGATCCCGGCCCTGCTGCGCAGTGGCTTCCGCTTCCGCTGGCGGTGGGGCGGCGACAAGCGGCTGACCGAGGCCGGTCAGCTGCTGCTGTGGGCCGTCGCCTACGTGCTGGTCTCCCAGGCCGGGTACATCGTGCTGACCAACATCGCCGGCGACGTGGTCGGCGGGGTCGCGGTCTATACGTTCGCGTCGCTGCTGTTCCAGCTGCCCTACGGGATCATCGGCGTCTCGCTCTTGACGGCGATCATGCCGCGGATGAGCCGGAACGCCGCCGCCGGCGACGTCGACGCCATGAAGAGCGACGCCGCCCTGGCCAACCGACTGTCCATCGTGGCGCTCACTCCGGTCGCCGCCGGCATGGTCGTCCTGGCCTCCTCACTAGCCATCCTCGCCGCCGGATACGGCCGGGTGAGCCTCCAGGACACCATCGAACTCGGCGCGACACTCGCCGCGCTCACCCTGGGCCTGGTGCCGTTCGCGATGACCCTCGTGCAGATGCGGGTCTTCTATGCCATGAAGGACGCCCGGACGCCGACCCTGATCAATGCGGTCATGGTCGGCGTCCGGATCCCGCTGCTGATCGCCTGTGTTGCCCTGGACGAACGGCTGATCATCCCCGGGATGGCGGCGGCGACCGCGCTGTCGTACCTGGTCGGGGCGATCGTCGGTGAGCTGTGGCTGCGGCACCGGTACGGCTCGATGGACACCCGGCGGACCCTGCTCACCGCGGCCAAGATGACCCTCGCCGGGCTGGCCGGCGCCGGGGCGGCCCTGCTGGCCGGCAGTCGGGTCGTCACCGGGGCGGTCGACTCCTCCGGTGAGGCTCTGCTGTACATCCTGGTGGCCGGCCTGGTCGGCCTGATCGTCATCGCCGCGGTCGCCACGCTGCTCAAGGTGCCCGAGCTGATCCCGCTCCGCCGCCGGATCACCGGCCTCGCGAGCCGGGTTCTGCGCCGCGGCACCACCACCCAGAAACCACCGTCCGACGACCGCAACAGCCATGGGGAGCAGGTGTCACCACCGGTGCGCAACGACGACGAACCCACACCCACGGGCCCGGGCGCCGACCGCGACCAGCCGCCGGCGGACGACGCGACCGCCACGGTCGCCGTGCCGCTGGCCGCCGTGAACGGTGGGACCGCGCAGCCCACCGCCGACGGCTCCGACCGGGACGAACAGAGCCAGGACGATCCGGCGACCGGGGAGGCGGAGCTGACCCTGCCGGCGACCCGTCCGGGTGCCCACGCCGCTCCGGGAACGGCCGGCGACGCCGCGTCCCGGTTGACCCCCGGGACCGTGGTCGGCGGCCGGTACCGGCTGGTCAGCCTCATCTCGGCCGACGCCAACGGGAACTGGTTCTGGCGGGCCAAGGACACCGTGCTGCCCCGTGACATGGCCGTCACGATCCTCCCGGACACCACCGGGACGTCGGCGACGGTGGCCCGGACGTTGCGGGCCGGGCGCCTGCACCACATCGGCCTTCCGCAGACGCTCGACGTCGGCACCGACCTCGGCCAGTCGTACGTCGTCGGTCAGTGGGTCGACGGGGCCACCGTCACGGATCTGCTGAGCGCCGGCCCGCTCGACCCGGACGTGGCCACGTCCATCACCGGCAAGGTCGCCGACGCGGTGGCCGAGGCCCATCGCAACGGCATCGCCCTGGGGGCGATCAACCCGTCGCTGGTCCGGGTCAACTTCGACGGCCAGGTGCGGATCTCCCACGTCATCGCGCACGGGACCGCCACTCCCGACCAGGACATCCGCGCGGTCGGCGCACTGCTCTATCTGATGGTGACCGGGACCTGGCCGCTGGCCGAGCCGCTGGACCACGCCGCCGAGTTCGGCACCTCGGAGTCCCGGTCGGGCCGGACGGCCGCCGCCATCCCCGCCGCCCCCACCCGGCTGGGCCGCGAGCTGCCGGCCGACGAGGTCCGGCCGGAGGTCCCCGAGGCGCTGTCGGCGCTGGCCGAGCACGCCCTGCACCCGGACGAGCCGAACGGCATCCACGCGATGGCGGCCATCGCGACCCTGCTGCGCACCCCGGACAAGGACGAGGTCGCGCCGGTCGACGAACCGGTCATCCGTACGCTGTCGGCCGCTGACCGCCGGCTCGTCCGGGATCGCCGCATCAAGCTGTCGATGGCCTCGGCGGTGCTGGTCGTCCTGGCCGTGCTGATCGTGGTGGCTGCCGGCGGGGTGACCAAGCAGGTGCTGGCCTCGGTCGGGAACGTCGCGCCGGTGGAGAGTGCCGCTGCTTCGTCCTCGACGGCCGCCGAGGCGCCGCCGGCCGAGACGACCACCGCGGCCGCCGACCCCGGACCCAGTACGTCGTCAGCCGCGGCCCCCACCGCCGGCCCGGTGAAGATCGTCAAGGGCACGGTCTTCGATCCGGGCGGGGACGGCAAGGCCGACTATGCCTCGTACGTCGACCGGGCCTTCGACGGCAACCCCGACACGGCCTGGCTCACGTGGGTCTACAAGCAGCAGTTCCCGACGCTCAAGCCCGGCGTCGGGCTGCTGCTGGAACTCGAGAAGCCGGTCACCCCGGCCACGGTGACGGTCACCAGCCCCGTGCCGGCGGGCACCAGCCCGAACGCGCCGAAGACGAGCATCGAGGTGCGGTCGGCGACCAGCGCCACCCCGACGCTCGACCAGACGACGGTCATCGGGACGGCGGTCATCGACAACAACGACCCGAAGACCATCCAGTTGAACAACGCTCCGCAGTCCAAGTACCTGCTGGTCTGGCTCACCGCCATGGCCCCGACGTCGGACGGTCAGTTCCAGAGCAAGATCACCGAGGTCTCGATCACCGGCAGCTGACCCGCGCTCGACACCCGGAGTGGGGAATGCCGCTCGGTAAGGTTGCGTTGACGTGCATCGGGACCGGTTCCGCCAGGGATGATCGTCGGGCGGGCCCATCGTCCGCCGGGTCGTCGCGGCCCGGGTAGTTCACGAGATCGAGGGATGCGACGTGACCGACAGCTTCAACGGCCTGGTGGCCTCCGGCCTGGTTTCCCTGCCGAGCGGCGAATCCGTGCCGGCCGGTGGCGAGCAGGCCGACGACCGCGTGCGGGACGTCATCGTGGTGGGGTCCGGCCCGGCCGGTTACACCGCGGCCGTCTACCTGGCGCGGGCCGAGCTGGAGCCGCTGGTCTTCGAGGGCTCGCAGTTCGGTGGGGCCCTGATGACCACCACCGAGGTCGAGAACTTCCCCGGCTTCTCCGAGGGCATCCTCGGACCGGACCTGATGCTGAAGATGCGCGAGCAGGCCGAACGCTTCGGCGCCGATCTCCGCTCCGAGGACGTCGACGCGGTCGACCTGACCGGCGCGGTCAAGACGGTCACCGTCGACGGCAAGACCTTCCGGGCCCGCGCGCTGGTGCTGGCCACCGGTTCGGCGGCCCGCTACCTGGGCCTGCCGAACGAGCAGCAGTACATCGGCCGCGGCGTCTCCGCCTGCGCCACCTGCGACGGCTCGTTCTTCCGCAACCAGCACATCATCGTGGTCGGCGGCGGTGACTCGGCGATGGAGGAGGCCACCTTCCTCACCCGTTTCGCCGCGACCGTGACGATCGTGCACCGCCGGGAGGAGTTCCGGGCCAGCGCCATCATGCTCGACCGGGCCCGCAACAACCCGAAGATCCGCTGGGTCACCAACGCCGTCGTCTCCGAGCTGTACGGCGAGACCACCCTGTCCGGGGTCCGGCTGACCGACACCCGCACCGGTGAGCACACCGAGGTGGAGGCGACCGGCCTGTTCGTCGCCATCGGCCACGACCCGCGGTCGTCGCTGTTCACCGGGCAGATCGAACTGGACGACGAGGGCTACGTGCTGACCGGTCACCGGGTCGGCTCCGACGTCTCCACCGCGACCAGTGCGTCCGGGGTGTTCGCCGCCGGCGACGTCGTCGACCACACCTACCGGCAGGCCATCACGGCCGCCGGGGTCGGTTGCGCCGCCGCCCTCGACGCCCAGCACTACGTCGCCGCCCACCCGCGTCTGGAGGTGCCGGCCGAGCACGTCGCGGACCGCACCGACGACGCCGTCTCCGCCGGCGTCTGATCCGCTCGTCCCGTCCACCGTCACCGCACCCACCAAGCCCGAAGGAGAAAGCCATGGCCACCGTCAAGGTCACGGACGCCACGTTCACCGAGGACGTCCTGCAGTCCGAGAAGCCCGTCATCGTCGATTTCTGGGCCGAGTGGTGCGGTCCGTGCCGCATGGTCGCCCCGGTGCTCGAGGAGATCGCCAAGGCCAACGCCGACAAGGTGACGGTGGCCAAGGTCGACATCGACGCCAACCCGGAGATCGCCCAGCAGTACCAGATCCTGTCGATCCCCACGATGATGGTCTTCCAGGGCGGGCAGCCGGTGAAGACCGTGGTGGGGGCCAAGCCGAAGGCGGCTCTGCTGGCCGAGTTCGCCGACGTGCTGGCCTGATCGCCTGATCGTCACGTCATGAGGGGCCGCCGGGGGAACCCGGCGGCCCCTCATGCGTCTCACAGCCGGCTGTGTCTCGGCTGACATCGGCTGCGGTGCCCTCTGTCGGGTGACTCGCTTTCGGGTGTCACCCACGGCCAGGTGTCCCCCAGCGGGGCACAATGGCGAACGGCACCACACGGCACGGCATCGTCGGCGGGTCCGAGTGGTCGGACGTCATCCCGTCGGTGGTCCGAACAGTGCGGGTTGACGACTGTCCGGTTCATCCGGATGGGTCGACCCTTGATCCGAGGAGAACAATGCTGCGACGCGGCGACCGGGGACCGGCAGTAGCCGATATCAGGGATGCGTTGGCGAGTCTGAACCTGCTCGCGGCGCCACCGGAGGAGGACCGGCGGTACGCCGAGTTCGACGCGGCGACCGATCGGGCGGTCCGTTCGTTCCAGCAGTTGCGCGGCCTGATCGTCGACGGGGTCGTCGGCCCGGTCACGGTGCGCTCCCTCACCGATGCCCGCTGGAAGCTGGGTGACCGCTCGCTGGCGTACACGCTGTCGGCCGTCATGACCGGTGACGACGTCATGGCTCTGCAGACCCGGCTCGCCGAGCTCGGCTACAACACCGGCCGGCCGGACGGCATCTTCGGTCCGCTGACCGACGGGTGCGTCCGCGAGTTCCAGCGGCACCGCGGCCTGGACGAGGACGGCGTGTTCGGCGCCGCCACCTACCGCGAACTGAACCGTATCGGCCGGATGGTCACCGGTGGCCGCCCGCAGTACCTCCGCGAGCACCAGCTGATCCAGATGTCCGGTCCCCGCCTGCAGGGCAAGCGCATCGTGCTCGACCCCGCGCACGGTGGGGCCGACGCCGGGTGGCAGCACGGTTCGGCCCGGGCGAGCGATCTCGTGATGGACGTCGCCCGCCGTCTGCAGTCCCGCATGCAGACCGCCGGGATGACCACGTTCCTGACCCGCGACGAGGACGGCAACCCGTCCCCCGAGGAGCGCGCCGAGTACGCCAACTCCCTGGGCGCCGATCTGCTGCTGAGCCTGCACATCGACGGCTCGCCGTCGCCGCAGGCCTGCGGGATCGCGACGTTCCATTTCGGCACCGACTCCGGGGCCACGTCCACCATCGGGGAGACGCTGGCCGCGCTGGTCCAACGCGAACTGGTCTCCCGGACGCGGTTCATGGACTGCCGGGTGCACCACCGCCCGTGGGACATCCTGCGGTTGACCAAGATGCCGGCCGTGCAGGTCGAGATGGGGTACCTGTCGAACCCCTACGAGCGCTCACTGCTGCTCGACGACGACTTCCGTAACCGGCTGGCCGACGGCCTGCTCGTCGCGGTGAAGCGGTTGTACCTGGACGGTCGCGACGACCCGCACACCGGGACCTTCAGCTTCTCGGATCTCCTGGCTCACGAGCAGATGATCCACGACGCGGCGGTTCGCTGACCCTCCGGTGACAGGCGCTCGGCTCCGGCCGGGCGCCTGTCGTCGTCTCGGCCCGAGATCCGTTGACCTGCACCGGATCTGCCGTGCTGGCGGTGGCACCGGCGAGTTCGCGGAACGGGCTCGGGGAACCGGGCACGGTGATGGTGGTGAACAGCTTTTCCAGCGCCGCCTCGACCTCGGCCTTCCACCCGAGTTCGCGTTCGAGTTCATAACGCAGGCGCGGGTAGCGGGGATGCGGGGCCACCACGGTGAAGCCGACCGCGCGAGCGAACCCGGCGGGCACCAGACACTGCGGCACGTCGTCACCGTGTCTTCCTTCGGTGTCGAGACCTGTTATGGGCTCGCTCTTTTCGGCTTCGGTGGCGGAGTCCTCGCGGCCGAAGAGCTCGATGGCGCGGACGCCGCGGCGGGTGAGTTCGCGGACCACGGCGTTCATCAGGAAGCGGGCCAGACCCTGTCCGGTGTGGTCGTCCCGGATCCGGGCGGCCGTCAGCAGGACGGCGTCGGGGGACACGGGTGAGGTGGGGAACGCGTTCGCCCCGGGGACGGCGGTGGGTGGCGCGTAGAGCGCGAACCCGACGGGCTCGTCGTCGACGGTGATCACCTGACCGGCCGATCCCCACGTCAGCATGACTCCGGACAGCCAGACTTCCTTCTCGAACTCGGTGTCACCGGAGGAGAGCGCGACCCGGGCCCCTGCCGGGTCGAGTTCCCACGCCACGCACCGCCGGCACTCCGCCGGGAGCATCTGGACGGTGCTCATCGTCAGCGGGACGACAACGGGCGTCACGGAACTCCTCGGGTCGGTCGGCGTCGAGCGGGGGCTGACACCGGTCGTCGACATGTGACCGCCGCGGGGACCCCTTGGCCAGGATAGGCGTGGCCTCGACGGGGTGGTGACGGCCGCTGCGTGCCGGGTGTACCCGACCAGCCACAGCCGGTGGCCTCGGTGTCCCATCTTCGTGGTCGTCACAGACGCGTACGGCCCCCACCCCGGAGAGGTGGGGGCCGTTGCGTCACGTGACGATGCCGTCAGGCATGGGCGCGCGGACGCGTCAGTCGCCGCTGCGCAGAGTGGCCAGCGACTCCGGTGCCATCACGCCCATGATCCGGTGCAGGTCGTCCGGCGTGGCGAACTCCACGATGATGCGGCCCTTGGAGCGGCCCATCTCCAGACGTACCCGGGTGTCGAACCGGTCGGACAGTGAGCCGGCGATCTGGTCGAGCCCCTCCACCGACCGGGCCTTGGGCGCCGGACGTCGTCGCGGTTGTGCCCGGCCGTTCAGCAGGGTCACGGCCTCCTCGGTGCCCCGTACCGACAGGCCCTCGGCGACGATGCGCGCGGCCAGCTGCTCCTGATCCTCCGCAGCGCTGAGGCCCAGCAGTGCCCGAGCGTGCCCGGCCGACAGCACCCCGGCGGCGACCCGCCGTTGCACCGCGACCGGCAGCCGCAGCAGCCGGATGGTGTTGGAGATGACCGGGCGGCTCCGGCCTAGGCGGGACGCCAGCTCCTCCTGGGTCACGTCGAACTCCTCGAGCAGCTGCTGATAGGCGGCCGCTTCTTCGAGGGGGTTCAGGTTGGCCCGGTGGATGTTCTCCAGCAGCGCGTCGCGCAGCATGTCGGCATCCTCGGTGCGCCGCACGATCGCCGGGATGGTCGTCAGCCCGGCGCGCTGCGAAGCCCGCCACCGACGCTCACCCATGACCAGTTCGTACTGGTCGCGGCCGATCTGCCGGACGACGATGGGCTGCAGGACGCCGAACTCCTTCAGGGAGTGCGCGAGTTCGTCGAGGGCCTCCTCGTCGAACACGTCCCGCGGGTTGTGTGGATTGGGCCGGATCGATCCGACGGGCAGCTCCCGGAACTGGGGGCCATCAGACGACGGCAACGACGCGGTCGTCGGGGTCGTGGGATCGAACGCTTCGGCCAGCTTCGGGCGGGGGCGACTTCCCGTGGCACGGGCGGTCGCCGGCGGACGGGGCTCGCGCTCGGAGGGGGACGACGAGCTCTCGAAGAACGTGTCGCGCAGGGTGGTGGTCTCCGGTCCGCTGGGGATCAGCGCGGCCAGGCCACGGCCCAGCCCACCGCGGGACTTGCTCACGGGGTCTCCCTCGTTCCTCGCTCGGCCACCTCGCGGGCGGCGTCCAGGTAGCTCATCGCGCCCCGTGAACCCGGGTCATAGGTCAGGACAGACTGGCCGTAACCGGGCGCTTCGGACACCTTCACCGAGCGCGGGATGATGGTGGTCAAGACCTTGCCGGCGAAGTGGTTACGGACCTCGTTGGCCACCTGATCGGCCAGTTTGGTCCGGCGGTCGTACATCGTCAGCAAGATGGTGGACACGTTGAGGTCCGGGTTCAGGTGCGCCTTGACCAGCTCGATGTTGCGCAGCAGCTGGCCCAGTCCTTCCAGCGCGTAGTACTCGCACTGGATCGGGATCAGCACCTCGTCGGTCGCGACCATCGCGTTCACCGTGAGCAGTCCGAGCGAGGGCGGGCAGTCGATGAAGATGTAGTCGTAGTAGCGGTCGATCGACTGCACGGCCTTCCGGAGTCGATGCTCGCGCGCCACCATCGACACCAGCTCGATCTCCGCGCCGGCCAGGTCGATCGTGGCCGGGATGCAACCGAGCCGGGGCGCATCGGGGCAGGTCTGGATCGCTTCCGCGGGGCTGATCTCGCCGAGCAGAACGTCGTAGACCGACGGGGTCCCGGTCTTCCGTTCCGCGCCCAGCGCCGTGGAGGCGTTGCCCTGCGGGTCCAGATCGATG